>DAIEPS010000100.1 GCA_027348305.1 Anaerolineaceae bacterium
CCAGCAGTTGTGGATGGACAAAGCAGTGAAGAGCGGCGTTTGGAAGAAGATCCCCGGCCGTTCACTCTCGGAATGCACGCTTGGAGTGATCGGTGTTGGGAATGTAGGCAAAGCCGTTCTGCGGCGCGCAAGCGCGTTTGGCATGACCCTCCTGGGTAATGATATTCTACCCATTGCCCGTGATTTTCTGTTTGAGAACAAAGTGACTTCGGTCCCCCTGGACCAATTATTGGCGGAAGCTGATTTTGTCAGTGTAAATTGTGATCTCAATCCCACATCCTTCCATTTGATCAACCGCGAAACCCTTGGGCGGATGAAACCTACGGCTGTCTTGATCAATACCGCCAGAGGCCCCATTGTGGATGAAGAAGCCCTGGTGGATGCACTCGAAGAAAAAGTGATCGGCGGCGCCGCAATGGATGTTTTTGAACAGGAACCGCTGCCTGAAAATTCACCATTGAAGAAAATGGATAATGTTTTACTCGCCCCGCACAATTCAAATTCCAGCCCAAGTGCATGGGAAGCCGTGCATTGGAATACCATTAGAAACCTGCTTCTTGGGTTAAACCTGAATCCTGATGATCTTTCAAAATGGCAAACATCTATCTGAAAGGATGATTAAAGATGAAAGACTATAAACGAGTTGTTCTGATCACCGGAAGCGCTGGAGGGATCGGCCGCGCCACTATTCAACACTTTGCCGACCAGGGGTGGATCGTGATCGGTGTGGACTGCAACGATTTTGGTGAGAACTTTCCGTCTGACGGCTTGTTTATTAAGGCGGATATATCTGTAACCAGCCAATTTGCTTTTCTATACGACAAACTCAAACAATTCACCAGTTCTTTGAATGCGGTGGTCAATAATGCAGCCATCCAGGTTTCCAAACCGTTGGTTGAGACCACAGTTGAAGAATGGGATAAGGTCATTGCTACCAATTTGCGCCCGGTTTTCGTGGGTGCCAGGTACGCGCATCCGCTCTTATGCACTGCCGGTGGCGGCGCGATCGTCAATGTCTCTTCGGTACATGCCATCCAGACCTCTGCAAATATTGCAGCTTATGCGGCCAGCAAAGGCGGCATTCTTGCGCTCACACGCGCAATGGCCATTGAGTTCGCGCCCAACAACATCCGTGTAAATGCGGTTTTACCCGGCGCCGTAGATACACCCATGCTGCGCGGTGGATTTGAACGCGGCGTAAATTCGGGGGGCACTGTCTCTGAACGTTTAGATAACCTGGCTCGCAGAACCGTCAACGGACGCATCGGCACCGCGGAAGAGATCGCCCGTGCCATCTATTTCTTGGCGGATAACACGCAATCTTCTTTCATGACCGGTCAGGCACTTGTGGTCGATGGTGGTGCGACTGCCAGGTTAAGTACCGAGTAACTTGATGAAAAAAGCTATCATTCGCGCGTTGCCAGAACCAACAGCCAACTTTCTGCGAAATACCAAGGACGAAATAACCACAGCCCTCGAATGGCCTGCGGCATATCTGCATCCTTGGCGGCAGGAATCCATCCAAAAACTGCAAGCCTTGAAGAATTCACACCTGGGTGAACAGTGTGTCATTATTGGCAATGGCCCCAGTCTGCGCGATACCGATCTGTTGAAACTTCGCAATATTTTCACTTTCGGCATGAATCGTTTTTACCTTGCCTTCCCCAATATGGGTTTTAACACTTCCTGTTTGTTATCTGTTAATAGTCTCGTTATCGAACAATGTGCCGAAGATTTTAGGGCGTTATCGGTACCCATCTTTGTTGCATGGCGCGGCCGCAAGTGGATCAGTCCGGCTGCCAACCTGCATTATTTGTACACCTCGTATCTACTGCCTCGGTTTAGCAGCAATGCTGCGGGCAGACTGTGGGAAGGTGCCACAGTGACTTTTGTGGCTATGCAGTTGGCATATTACATGGGATTCAAACAGGTGGTCTTGATCGGTGTGGATCACAGCTTTACTTCCAAGGGCACGCCAAACAGCACCGTGGTTTCCACAGGGGATGACCCCAATCATTTTAATCCGTCTTATTTTGGCAAAGGCTTCAGATGGCAGCTTCCTGATCTTGAAACCTCCGAACTGGCTTATTGCATGGCTCGCGATGCATATCATAAAGACGGACGCGAGATCCTCGATGCTACAGTGGGTGGAAAACTGACCGTTTTCCCCAAAGTGAAGTACGATTCTCTCTTCTAATGTCCAACTCTCCTCTTGTAACCATCGTAACCCCTTCATACAACCAGGCGCGCTTTCTTGAACAAACCATGCGTTCGGTTCTTGAGCAGGACTATCTCAACATTGAGTACATGGTGGTGGATGGCGGCTCAACGGATGGCAGTGTGGATATTATTAAAAAATACTCGAACCGTCTTAAATGGTGGGTTTCTGAAAAAGACAACGGACAGGCCGAGGCCATTAACAAAGGCTTCGCACGGGCAAATGGCGAGATCATTGCCTGGGTCAACTCAGATGACTACTACATGCCGGGTACTGTTTCGAGTGCCGTGAAAGCATTGAGCGATCATCCTGAAGCCGGCTTTGTATACGGAAAAGTGCAGGTTGTGGATAAAGATGAAAAGATCCTCAATAAACTCTCTTATGGCAATTGGGGGTTGAAAGACCTGTTATCTTTTCATATCATTGGGCAGCCGGCAGTTTTCATGAGGCGTGATTTGCTTGAAAAAGTAGGTTACCTCGATCAGACATACCATTGTCTTCTGGATCACCATCTTTGGATCCGCCTTGCTGAACAAAGCGGCATGGCATACATCCCATCATTGTGGGCTTCAGCTCATTATCATGAAGATTGCAAGAATCTGGCGATTGCATCTGAGTTTGGTAAAGAGGCAAAACGTATGGTTCAATGGATGCAGGCTTCACCTCAATTCCATGACCTGTTTGAACAGAACCGCAAACTGATCCTGGCAGGCGCGGAACGCTTTGATGCTTTCTATCTCTTGGATGCCAAAGATTATTCAGCGTCGTTTCGGGCTTACTGGAAAGCTTTCTGGTTGAACCCCGCCACGGTCACCCCTGAGTGGTATCGCTTGATATATGCCTTTTTCGCTCCTCTGGGTCTTGAGGGTCTTCGCGAACGCCACCTGCAGAACCGCCGTAACAAATTAAACTGATCTCCCTTGAGGCCTTGGATGAGCGATTCTCAAAATTCTGAAACGGTTTTGTTTCTGCCGAATAAGAAAGGGACCATAATCGTTTTACTGGTTCTCTTTTTATTGGCCGGGATAGGCATCCGTCTTATCGACTTCACCGATCTTCCTCTCGATTTCGCAGCGACACGTCAATTCCATTCGCTCCTGTTGGCGCGATCTTATTATTACCAGATGGATTCACCTGATACGTTATCTATGCCGCAGGAACTGCGTACCTTTGCTATTGATAAGGCAAAAGCTGAACCCATCGTTGAACCTCCAATTCTTGAACACCTGGTGGCTTTGACCTATAGAGTAATTGGTCATGAATACATCCTGGTTGGCAGAATTTATTCAATTCTTTTCTGGATCCTTGGTGGCATCCCGATTTTTCTGCTTTCGCGACGTGTTCTTTCGATCAACGGGGCTTTTGCGGTCTTGGGTTATTATCTTTTTGAACATTTTGGGATACTTGCCAGCCGCAGTTTTCAACCTGAATCCATGATGATCATGTTCTTACTCTGGGCGCTTTATTTTCAGGTTCGCTGGTCTCAAGAGGATACGCTCGCAAATGCAATATTCTCCGGATTGTTCACCGGCGCTGCCATTTTGGTTAAAGCCCCCATGGTTTACTTTGCCGGTCTGCCATTTGCCCTTGTGATTCTCCAAAAAGGGATTAAATTCTGGATGAAGAATTTCAGGGTCTACTTAATGGCGCTGCTGGCTATTGCTCCTGCTTTGGGTTATAACCTGATCAGTGCCACAGTGGGTGGCAATGCAGGTGCCATCTTTGGTGGCAGGTTCTATCCGCAACTATACACTCAAATAAGCTGGTATGTGCAGTGGCTGACGACAATAAAGGCTGTCGTGGGGCAGGTGCCTTTTATTGTTGGACTGGTGGCCTTCTTTTTGATCAAGGATAACAAGTATAGAATCTGGTACGCTGGTCTATGGTTAGGATATTTTTTATATGGATTTACTTTTGCCTACCATATCTATTCGCATAACTATTATCAACTGCCGTTGATCATCCTTTTGGCACTTGGATTTGGCATAGTCTTGTCCTTTATCATTAAAAAAATTGAAGAAAATAAACCTCATTGGTTGGCAAGATTTGCCCTTGCCTTGATTTTTGTTCTTTCAATTGGCATGGTTACACAACGTGTACACAGCTATTTGAACCAGACTGATTACCGAAAAGAAGCAGATTATTTCACCCAGTTGGGAAGCATCATTGGCCACCAGGTATCAGTAATTGCCTTAACTCAAGATTATGGTTATCCACTCAGCTACTGGAGTTATATCGGCCCTTCATTATGGCCAACCACAGCAGATCGTGATCTTAAAAATATTGTTGGAGCCTCTGACCCGGCTTTTCACCAGCTTTTCAAAGAACTGACCGTTGGGAAAGATGTTTTTCTGGTGACCATGCCTGATGAGTTCGACAAGCAAACCGATCTCAAGGAATATCTTTTAAGCAACTATCCAGTTGAGCAGGGGAAGGGTTATTATATCTTTGATCTTGCTCATCCGTTGAAAGCCGCAAGTTAGGACACCATGAAACCGCAGCCGCTTGTCTCAATTATTACCCCATCCTTCAACCAGGGAAAGTTCCTTGAAGAAACCATTCTCTCTGTGTTAAATCAGGATTATGAAGCCATTGAATATATCATCGTGGATGGCGGCTCAACCGACAACTCGCTTGATGTTATCCAAAAATATCAATCCCGGCTGACCTGGTGGGTCTCAGAACCTGATAAAGGGCAGACAGAGGCGATCAACAAGGGTTTCAGCCATGCCAGCGGCGATATCCTTGCCTGGCTCAATTCGGATGACGTTTATCATCCCGGCGCGATACGCGAGGCAGTGAAGTATCTGCAGGAGCATCCGCAGGTGGGTTTGGTCTACGGTGACCTGGATTTCATGGATGAGAATAACCGCCTGATCGGAAAATTCAATGCCGCCCAGACAGACCTGTCCAGGCTGCGCCGGGGTTTTGTGCACATTCCCCAACCCTCTGCGTTTTTCAGGGCAGACCTGTGGAAGAAGATCGGTCCACTCGATGACAGTTTCTTTTTCGCCATGGATTACGACCTGTGGACGCGCCTGGCTGCCGTATCTGAGCTGAAATACCTACCAGGCAAGACCTGGGCAAAATTCAGGCTGCATTCAGATGGAAAGACCATCAACTCTGATGACCGTTGCTGGCCCGAGATGCTCAGGGTGCATTACCGTGATGGCGGCAAACCCTGGGCACCCATTGTATTGAAATACTGGCTTAGAAAAGTTGCCGCCCCCTTCTTAAACTGGAACCGGCGTCGGATGTTCAAGTCGTAGGTTAATTGTTGGGGTGGGTCCGTGACCCACCCCATCTTGCTATTTTATTTCAAAATCTTAACAAATCTTAAGATCAACCTTGACAAGGTTTCAAACCTTGTCAAGGTTGATTGTTAAAAGGTTAGGTCTGGATTGGAAAAAGAGCACCAGAGGTTTGTTCACACTACCTAAATCACACCCAATTTCTTTCCAACTTTGCCAAAGGCTTCAAGCCCTTTTTCCAGGTCTGATTTTGAGTGCGCTGCCGAGAGCATCACCCTGATCCTGGCCTTGCCCTTTGGCACGGTGGGGAACCCAAGCGCCATGGCGAAAACGTTCTCTTCAAACAGCTCGCGGCTGAATTGCTGGGCCAGCGGCGCTTCGCCGAGCATCACCGGGGTAATGGGGGTGGCGCTGTTTCCTGTGTCAAAGCCCATTTCTTTCATGCCCTTCTTGAAGGTGTTGCCGTTTTCCCAGAGCCTGTCCACAAGTTCGGTGGAGCCTTCCAGCAGGTCAACTGCGGCAATGCAGGCGGCTACATCAGCCGGCGTGGCTGCCGATGAGAACAGGAAGGGTCGACCGCGCTGGCGCAGCCAGTCGATAATTGCGGCATTTCCGGCGATCACGCCGCCCATTACGCCGAAGGCTTTTGAAAAGGTCCCGACTTCCACATCCACCTTGCCGTGCAGACCAAAATGGTCCACAATGCCGCGTCCGCCGCGCCCGACGACACCTTCTCCGTGTGCATCATCCACCATGAGCATGACGTCATGCTGGCTGGTGATCTCGTAGATCTTATCCAGCGGCGCCAGGTCGCCATCCATGCTGAAGACACCGTCTGTCACACACAGCGCGCGCCGGTAACTGCCCTTGTTCTCGCGGATCACACGGTCCAGGTCGGCGGCATCGGCATGTTTATATTTCTCGATGCGCGCGCCTGAAAGCCGGCAGCCGTCAATGATGCTGGCGTGGTTGAGTTCATCCGTGAAAAGCACATCTTCCTTGTTGACCAGTGCCGGGATGACGGCCAGGTTGGCTGCAAACCCAGATTGCATGGTGATGGCTGCTTCCACCCCCTTGAAACTTGCCATCCGTTTTTCTAACTCAATATGCAGGTCCATTGTGCCTGCGATGGAGCGTACCGCGCCCGGACCGACCCCGAATTGGTCGATCGCAGCTTTGGCCGCTGCCACCAATTTGGGATGGTTGGCGAGACCTAAATAATTGTTGGAACAAAAGTTGAGAACTTTCTTGCCATCCACCTGAAGC
>DAIEPS010000101.1 GCA_027348305.1 Anaerolineaceae bacterium
CTGGTAATCGGAGCCTTCATAACTGCAAACAGGGGGTGTTTCCATGGTTGTTCCTTCAGATTAAAAGTGCGCCCGGACAGGTTTGCCGGCGGCGCCCAGAGGATCCTCCTTACCGCTGCTTCCTCTCGGACCTGACGGGGTTCGCAGGGCTCTGCCGCGCCGGTCCCATCCGGTCGCGACATAAGGATACCACGGTTTTTTTGAGTGATAAAGAAAAAAAAGGAGTTAAATAATGTAGGGTTGTAATACAATTAATTGGGGAAAAATGGTTGATTATCCTGTACGTCACCACCGCCGTTCCATTCGTCTCGCGGATTATGATTATTCCGCGGAGGGAGGGTATTACATTACCATCGTCACGCAAAGGCGAGCGTGTTTGTTTGGTGAGGTTGTGAATGGTGAAATTCGGTTGAATGATTTCGGGAAGATTGTTTGGGAAGAATGGTTTGAAACGGAAAAATTGCGTCCAAATATTGAATTGTTGGAAGATGAATTTGTGGTCATGCCGAACCATGTCCATGGAATTATTTGGATTGAAAACGTGACAGGTAGGGGCGCAGCGCGCTGCGCCCCTACGGGTGGACAATATGGTGTTATGATTCCAAATTCATTGTCTACCATTGTTCGTGCATTTAAATCCGCGGTGACCAAACGAATTAATATTTTACGGAATACTCCTGGTGCACCTGTCTGGCAGCGCAATTATTACGAACACATTATCAACTCTGAAAAAGACTACTACAACATTGCGAATTACATCTCATCCAACCCCATCAACTGGGATCGCGATGGTGAGAATGAAAACCCTTAGATCCCTGCGCCGCTGAGGATGTCGGAGATGGCGGTCACCTGCTCGGTCAGGGTGGGATGGGTGACCTCGAAGTGGCGGATTGTGTCTTCGAGGTTCTTCAAAACCGATGGGCGTACGGGGTTTGCATCGGAGCGCTCCAGCAGCGCGGCAATATCCGTCTCGAGGTCGCGAAGCATGGCCAGGCCCTTTTCGTCAACCTCTTTGGTGTTCTTGATCTCTTCATGAAGCTTATTCAGAAGCGAACGAAGCTCATTATTTTCCATGGGATTGTGTCTCCTGAATCCATTCTAGCACTTAAGGGGTGGCGGCGATTGCATGCGTTTTGCCTTTGCGACCGGTCAAAAAACTTCCCCCATTCACACAACTCATGCTATAGTTTGGGTTATTCAGTTCATTATTTCACCGGGGTGAATGCTTGAAAATAGACAGACTGGTCGCCATTCTCGTGATCCTGCTCTCGAAAGACCGGGTGCAGGCCAGGGACCTTGCGCAGAAGTTCGAGGTTTCGGTGCGCACCATCCTGCGCGATGTGGAGGCGATCAACCAGGCGGGCATCCCGATCGTGACCTTCCAGGGTGCGAACGGCGGCATCGGCATTGCCGAGGGCTACCGTCTCGACAAAAGCGTGCTCACCGCGGACGAAATGGCGGCCATCATTTCCACCTTGCAGGGCATTGATGGGGCAGTGAACACCAAAACGCATGCCGCCCTGATGGATAAATTGAAGAACGCGTTGACCCTGCCGCAGCTTGAAACCCTGGATAACAAACTCAACCGCATCGTGATCGACCTGTCCCCATGGCAGGATGACACAACCACGCGCGAGAGACTGGCTGAAGTGATGGCGGCCATCGATGCCAGGCGGGAACTCGAATTCACCTACAATGATTCTTCCGGCGCCAAAACCCGGCGCAAAGTGGAGCCGTATTCACTGATCCTCAAAGCGCAGAATTGGTATTTATACGCCTGGTGCACACTGAGGAGTGGTTTCAGGTATTTCAGAATTTCAAGGCTCGCCGACCTGATCACCCTTGAAAGCACTTTCCAACCCCGGCAGGTATCCCCTCAGCCTCTGCCTGAAAAACGGTTTATTGATCAATTTGGCGCGCCCGTGGAACTCGAACTCGCCTTCATCGAAGAACTTGAAAGCATGGTGGAGGAATTCTTCAGGGAAGGCATTGACAGCCGCCGGGATGGAAAGATCATCGTCAAAACAACGCTGCCAGAGAACCGGGGGGTATTGGGCCTGTTGTTAAGTTTTGGTTCGGGGGTTGAGGTGATCAGTCCGCCGCATATCCGCCAAAAGCTGGCTGAGATCACGGCTGAAATTGCCCAAATTTACGCGTCATAATTCGAAGTAACACGACATAGGGGTGTCATGTTAATAATGCCATACTTTAGTTATCAAAACTAATGGAGGCAGTAACATGAACAACCAAATTGAACTCAACGACCATAAAGAACAACCGGTGATCTCGATCCGCAAGACCACCAGCATGGCCAATTTGCAGCAGGAGTTGGGGCATGCCTTCATGGCAGTGACCCAATACCTGGCCGAAGTGGGAGAGACACCGACCGGATCAGTGTTTGCGTGTTATTACAACATGGATATGGAGCACCTGGATGTCGAAATGGGCATCCCCGTATCAAAGCCGCTGGCAGGCAAGGGAGAGGTCAAGCCGGGGAGCATCCCCGCCGGCAAACAGGTGTCCACGGTGCACAAGGGGCCGTACACCGCTATGGAAGGAGTCTACAACGCCCTGACCGCCTGGATGACGTCCAACGGACTCATTCCCACGGGTGTGGTCTACGAGTTCTATCTCAACTCGCCCATGGAAGTGCCTGAGAGTGAACTGCTCACCAGGATCGTTTTCCTCGTCAAGTAATTAAGTATGCCGGCCATGGTTCTTGTTGCTTTTTTGTTTCATATGACTGATACTATAATATACATACAATATTCGTTATGAGAAAGGACAAAAAATGGCCGGCTATTTTAAATTAGAAACAGCAAAAGATGGACAGTTCTTCTTCAATCTGAAAGCAGGAAATCACGAGACTGTTTTGACCAGTGAGTTGTACAAACAGAAACAAAGCGCCCTGGACGGCATCGAATCCGTCAAAAAGAATTCCCAGGTGGATGCGCATTACCATCGCGAAGTCTCCAAAAAAGGGAAGGATTTCTTCCACCTGGTGGCTGCCAACGGACAGATCATCGGCAAGAGTGAAGAATATTCCTCCAAGAGCGCGATGGAAGACGGCATTGCCGCGGTAAAGAAGATCGCCGCAACGGCTGAGATCAAGGAATAGTCTCAAAAGCAGGTTCAAAAAGGTGCGTTTTCACGCACCTTTTTTGTTAGGCATTGTCAAACCCAAATGGATCTATCCGTAATCAGGGTAGGGTTCGTGTGGCTGCGCCTGAAAACCATTTAAAACATCATCGCCGGTCCATCCGTCTCGCGGATCATGATTATTCCGCGGAGGGAAGATATTTTATTACCATGGTCACAAAGGGAAGGGAGTGTTTGTTTGGTGATGTTATTAATGGTGAGATGAAATTGAATGAGTTCGAAATGATCGTATCGGAGGAATGGTTCAGGTCAGCGAGTATATGTAAAGAGATCGAATTGGATATGGATGAATTTGTAGTTATGCCGAACCATATTCATGGTGTTATTTGGATCAATGATGTTTCAGGTGGAATAACTACCAATTCCAAAATGATTGATCATCCAACCGTAGGGGCGTATAGCCATACGCCCCTACGGTCACCATCCCATACAATTGGAGCCATTATCAGAGGGTTTAAAGGTGCTGTTACGACAAGAATAAATACTATTCGAGATTAAAAAGGAACACCTGTCTGGCAACGAAATTATTTTGACCCCACTCGCTTCGCTCGGGGGCGCATAATTCGCGCATATAATCTACTCTGAAAAAGACTACATTAACATTGTGAATTACATTTACTCTAACCCACTCAATTGGGAAATCGACAAAGAGAACAATCAACACAATTAACCTGATAGGAGAATGCCAACATGTTAACCATCCCCAAACCCCAACCTGGCGAATACGCCCCCTACGCCATCATGTACCTTGACCTGCTGCCGGATGACGGCGACCCCATGAGCCACCTGATCAAAAACCAGGTCACTGCCTTTGAGCTGATCAATGCGCTGCCTTATGACAAATTGGACGTGCCCTTTGCCCCCGGTGAATGGACGGTCAAGGAAATCCTCAGCCACATCATGGATACGGAACGCGCCTTCAGCTACCGCGCCATGCGCTTTGCCCGCAACGACCCCACCGAACTCTTCCCGCTGGATCAGGATCTCTACGTTAAGAACTCAGGGGTGAACTTGCGTTCAATTGAAGAGATCATGGGCGAATACACCGCCATTCGGCAGGCGACCCTCACCTTGTTCAACAGTTTTGACGAGCTGGCCATCACCCGCTCAGGGCTGGTCAAGGGCAACAACGTCAGCGTCCGTGCATTGGCGTGGCTGACCCCGGGGCACGAACTGCACCACCTCAACAGCATCAAGCAAAATTATTTGGAATAATTTTTTTGCAGGGAATACTATGGCCACTGGAAAAGTATTACATAATCGACATTCTATTCGTTTGGGTGGTTATGATTATGCTTCCGAAGGTGGCTATTTTGTTACCATTGTCACTCATCTGCGAAAATGTTTGTTTGGGTCAATAGTAAATGATGAGATCAGGTTAAATCAATTTGGAAACTTGGTAAAAAAAGAATGGTTCCATACAGCGAAATTGCGACCAAACATTGAATTATTACCCGATGAATTTGTTGTTATGCCAAACCATATTCACGGGATTATTTGGATAAATGATTTACATTGTAGGGGTTCGTTGCAACGAACCCCTACAATTGAACGATTTCAAAAACCGGTATCGAATTCAATTCCAACTATCATACGATTGTTTAAATCAACGATGACAAAACAAATTAACCTTATCCGACAAACTCCTTATGAACCAGTTTGGCAACCCAATTATTATGAACATATAATCTCTTCAGAAAAAGATTATGAGAATATTGCGAATTACATTGATTCCAATCCCCTCACCTGGCAAACTGATAAAGAATACTTGGAGGTGCCATGAAATGGCTTGACACTTTGCTCAAACGGAATCAGAAGATCGGCATCGCCCTATCTGGAGGTGCCACCCTGGGTGCGGCGCATATCGGCGTGCTACAGGTGCTCGAGCGTGAGGGCATCCGCCCGGATATCGTGGCTGGAACCAGCGCGGGCGCATTGGTGGGCGCCATCTACTGCGCGGGTGTGCCATTGAACGAATTGGAAAAGATCTTCGTCAGCATGAAGTGGCCTTCATTACTCAAATTTAAGATCACCGATCCGATCTCTTTGTTCGATATGCAGCCCATGGACGATGTGATCAAAAAGATCATCGGCGACTGCGATTTCAAAGACTTGTCGATCCCATTTGCCGCGATCGGCTGCGACCTGATGACCGGCGATAAGGTGGTATTGGATCACGGGCCAGTGGCACCAGCCATCCGCGCCAGCGCGTCTGTGCCCGGCATCTTCAAGCCTGTGGAAATTGACGGACGCATGCTGGTGGACGGTGGTGTGGTGGATAACCTGCCGGTGGAGCAGCTAAAGATCATGGGGGCGGGGTTCACCATCGCCTCGGACGTTTCCAACCGCGGCGAGACATCCAAACGCCCGGTCAATGTATTTGAGGTGCTGCAAACCATGTTCAACATAATGCAGACTCGCGGTGCGTTGATCACTGAGGATGAATGCGACTGCTACATCCGCCCGGCTGTGACGCAATACTCCTGCTGGGGGTTCGACGACAGCGAGAGGGTTTTGGCAGAAGGACGCATCGCTGCCGAACGTGCGTTGTTTCAGTTGAAAAAGAAACTGCGCAGATAAGAACAAAAAAGAGGAGGCGTGAGCCTCCTCTAACTTTTATTTGTAAATCGCCAGAATATCTTCGATCACCGCGTAGCCGGTGGGCAGACGCCCCGCCCCCGGACCGATCAGTGTGACCTCGCCGACATAATCTGTGACAAAGTGGGCCGCGTTGGTCGCGCCTGACACCCCAGCCAGCGGATGGGTTAGCGGCAGACGCTGTGGTTTCACACTCGCCACCAGCTTGCCCTCCACGCATTCCAGGCTGCCAATCAGCTTCCAGCGTTCGCCGGCGGCTTTGGCAGCATTGACATCTTCAAGGGTAAGCTTCGAGATGCCGGTGCGGTCCACGTCTTCCATGGAGATTTGTTCGTTCATCACAAGCCTGGCCAGGATGACCACCTTGCCGGCCGCGTCAAAACCTTCCACGTCGCCGGTGGGGTCGGCTTCAGCATATCCCAGCTTCTGGGCTTCGGCCAGCGCGTCGGCATAGCTCATGCCGCTTTCCATCTGGGTGAGAATGTAGTTGGTAGTGCCGTTGAAGATGCCCATTACCTTGCGGATCTTACCCGCGGCGAGGATCTCTCGCGCCAGGCGCAGGGTGGGTGTGCCGCTCATCACCGTGCCTTCCACGCCGATCTGCACACTGTTGGCCAGCGCCAACGCGTCCAGTCTTGAATAATGCAGCGCCACCGGTCCCTTGTTGGTGGTGACGACATGTTTCTTTTGGGTTAATGCCTCGATGATGTGGTCCGTGGCGGGTTGGCCGGTCTTAAGGTCGGTATAGCTCATCTCGACGATCACATCCGCGTTGCACTCGCGGATCAGGGTCAGCGCATCCCAGCCTTTTTTAACGGAAGACAGATGTTTGAGGGATCCTTTTTGAGAGACATTTTCAAGCAGTTCGTCGATGTCCAGCCCGTTGGCATCGTAGAGACTGCCAAAGCGTGGATCTGAAATGGCCGTGATCTTGAGATCCAGGTCGAGTTTATTCATATATTCGTCGTAAGATT
>DAIEPS010000102.1 GCA_027348305.1 Anaerolineaceae bacterium
AGGTTTGTGGTTCTCGGCGCTGCTGGTCATGTACCGTGATGTCAACTACATGCTTCCTTTCATTACCCAACTCTGGATGTTCATCTCTCCTGTGGTTTATGCCTCCAGCATCGTGCCTGAGAAGTGGCGTGTGCTCTATTCGCTCAACCCCATGGCAGGTGTGGTCGAAGGTTTTCGCTGGGCTTTGCTCGGCACGCAGCAATCCATCTCGCCTGTGATGATTGCCATTTCTTCTGGTATCGCTTTGACCCTTTTCATCTCCGGCCTGTTCTTCTTCCGCCGCATGGAACGTGTCTTCGCGGACATGATTTAGGATACCCATAATGAGCAACCTGGCGATAAAAGTTAATGATCTAGGGAAACAATATAAGATCTTCGGTGAGGTCAACCGCTACCAGACCTTGCGTGAGAAGATCACTGAAACACTGCGCTCTCCGTTAAAAAATCTGCTTAACCCTACCGGCAGCGAAAGTTTTTGGGCATTGCGCAACGTTTCATTTGACGTCGAACGCGGATTGGTGTTGGGTGTGATCGGCAAGAACGGCGCCGGCAAATCCACCCTGCTCAAGATGCTCTCCCGGGTCGTCGAACCCACCGAAGGGCGTGCCGAGATCCATGGCCGGGTCGGATCTTTGCTCGAAGTGGGCACCGGTTTTCACCCTGAACTCACCGGGCGTGAAAACGTCTACCTTAACGGCGCCATCCTGGGTATGAAACGCAGCGAGATCGATAAGAAATTTGACGAGATCGTGGCTTTCTCCGAGATCGAACAATTCATTGACACTCCCGTCAAACGCTATTCCAGCGGTATGTACATGCGCCTGGCATTTGCAGTCTCTGCTCACCTCGAACCGGAGATCCTCATCGTGGATGAGGTGCTGGCCGTGGGTGATGCCGAGTTCCAGAAGAAGTGTCTTGGCAAGATGAGCGACGTGGCCGGCGAAGGCCGTACAGTGCTCTTCGTCTCGCATAACATGTCCGCGGTGACGCGCCTCACCAAGGAATGCATTATCCTTGAACACGGCAAAATGACCCGGCGCGCTCCCAGTGCCGAGGCCGTGGATTATTACCTCTCGCACGGCTACGAAAAGGGCGGCGAACGCAGTTGGATCGCAGATGAGATCCCCTCAGATGCCTATCCCTTTAAACCCATTGCGCTGCGCGTCATGAATACCAAGGGGCAAGTGGTCGATTCGGTGCGTTCCATCGAACCATTGACCCTTGAAATGGAATACAGCCTTAACGCCCCCATTACCGGGTTGCGCGTAGGCATTTACTTGATGACCGTGCGCGGAGATTACGTGTTTACTTCATTTGACACGGATGACCCTGAACAGTTCTCAAGGCACACTGAACGCAAGGCAGGGCACTACATCAGCCGCTGCACGATCCCGGCGGACCTGCTAAACGAAGGCCGCTACACCCTTGGGGTGAACGCCAGTGTCTTTCGGGTCAAACGTTACTTTCAGGATGCCAACGCGGTAGTGTTCAACGTCAACCCCACCGGTGCTCCCGGTATGCATTGGGTGGAACCGAGGCAGGGCGTTACGCGTCCGCGTCTTGATTGGCAGATCGTCGAAAAATAAAATACCAGCAACGAAACGAGGTTATCTTGACCGTTCAACACTCGGGGTTTATAATTCAACAATTGAATTTTGAAGCATTTTCAAGTAACCTTTTGATGGTTTACTTTCCAATGAGAAACACGGATCAACTATGATAAACAACAAAGAAACATTAAAGCGTTTCCTTGGAGGTATTCCGCTTACTGCCGAACTGTACTGGCTTGTCAGGCAGAAAGATAATCCCGTCCATTCCAGGTTTTCCTTAAAATCCTTGCATGAGGCGCTCCCCGCCATGGTGGAGGAAGTCAAGAAAATTCGCCCTCATTCGCAGGTGGAAAAAAAGAAGGTCTTCATTTTTGCGGCCTTGCATTATTGGATCGAGCAGGCCACCATCACCGCCATGGGGCTGGCTGCCGACAACCATGATGTGACTTTGGGGTTCTACCCCTATTTCGACTGGTTCACGGATTCCACCAAGTTTGATATTCGCCGCCAAAACATTTATGCCCAGAAAGTGCTTGAAGAAGCCTCCTCGGTGATGAATGTCGTTTCCTTTATCACCTATCGCGCACCTTACACCCCGCTTCCAAAAGCGCTGCAGGAAGCCGTTAACCAGGTGACTGTATTTGATACCCAGTACACCCTCCAAATTGAGGATATTGATACAAACTGGCCTACCTATCAATTCCGGCTCAAACGCAACCAGGAAGCCGCTCAATCTTTGCTGGCTTACCTGCGGGCTGAAAAACCGGATGTGGTCATTGTGCCAAACGGCACCGTACAGGAATTTGGCATCGTCTACCGTGTGGCGCGTTACTTAAAGATCCCCGTTACCACGTATGAATTCAGCGATCAACGCGAAGCCTTTTGGATGGCCCAAAACGCGGAGATCATGCGCCAGGATACAACTGACATGTGGAGTGCCCAGGTTGACAGCAAGTTGAGCAGCGAGCAGTTGACTCGCATTAAAGGGTTGTTTGAATCACGCCAGCAGGCCAAGGTGACTGAAAACTTTACCCGCAAATGGCAGAATTTACCTTCCCAGGGATCCGAAAGTGTTCGCGATCTGCTTAAACTGGATAATCGTCCCATTGTGCTGCTGGCCACCAACGTGCTTGGTGACAGCCTCACACTTGGCCGTCAGGTATTCAGCAAGACAATGGCTGAATGGGTCAGTCGCACCATCCTCTATTTCATCGGGCGTCCTGATATCCAGTTGGTCATCCGCATTCACCCCGGAGAGATCCTGACCCGCGAGTATTCAATGGTGGATGTGGTCAGGCAGACATTGCCTGAACTTCCTGAATATATCCACGTGATCCAGCCGGAAGAAAAGATCAACACCTATGACCTGGTCGACATTACAGACGTAGGCCTGGTTTACACCACGACCGTCGGGCTCGAAATGGCCTTGAAGGGCATCCCTGTGGTGGTTGCCGGTCAAACCCATTACCGCGACCGCGGATTCACTTACGACCCAACCTCTTGGGTTGAATATTTCAAGGTGCTGGGCATGATCCTTGATAAACCCAAACAATATAAGCTCTCAAAAGAAAAGATCGCTCTTGCCTGGAAGTACGCTTATCATTTCTTCTACACCTTCCCATTGCCTTTTCCATGGCATATTAAGGTGTGGCAGGATTACGAGAACCACAAACTCTCACAAGTCTTCAGCAAGGAAGGCAAGAAAAAATACGGCAACACCTTCCGTTACCTGGTGGGTGAACCCCTGGATTGGACAAAAATGAACCACAACGGACGGCACGCATGAGTGTTGAGCAGTCCGAGGCTGAAGTAAAACACCAGGTTAGCGCCTTCTACAATGAGATCGGATGGAAGATGGAGAACGACGGGTTCTATCAGAATGCCCGTTACGAAGATCTGCGCCCGGTTTCAAGAGAATACATTCACAAATGCCATTTGCGCGTCAACCGCTACCTGCATCCCACCGGCAAGTATTTGCTGGACGCCGGGTCAGGCCCGGTGCAGTGGCCAGAATATCTCACCTATTCGCAAAATTACCAGTACCGCGTATGCCTGGATATTTCCATTGTGGCGCTTGAAGAAGCCCGTCATCGACTTGGTGACAAGGGCTTATATGTGGTTTCTGATGTGGCCAATCTGCCGTTCAAGTCGGATGCGTTTGATGGACTGGTTTCACTGCATACCCTGCATCACATCCCCCCGGCTGAACAGCCTGACGCCTACGTCGGGTTCGTGCGCGTACTGAAACCTGAGTGCACCGGGGTGGTGGTCAACGCCTGGACTTCTCCTGTGCTGATGGCCCGCATGGGATGGTTGATCAAGCTCATGGACCGGGTGAACGGAATATTAAAACGCTTCAGCGCTAAGAAAGAGATCAAATTACCCGAAGAGAAAGTCAAACCGGCTGCCGCTAAACCCACCGGCACCTTTACCCAGCATATTACCCCTGAGTGGTTGAAAGAAAATCTGGCTGGACGGGTTGATTTCAAGATCATGGTCTGGCGCAGCGCGAGTGTGCGCTTCTTGCGTTCCGTCATCCAACCCTGGATTTTTGGCAAACTCTGGCTGCGATGGCTCTACAACCAGGAAGAGCAGGAACCGGAGTACTATGGTGAGAACGGTCAATATCCTCTGATCGTGATCTCAAAGCCCAAATTAAAATAGAATCGAGAAAAAACTTATGGATTGGTCAAAAAAGGTTGTCCTTATAACCGGTGGTACCGGTTCTTTCGGCAAAAAATTCATCCGAGTTATGTTAAATGAATATCATCCAGCAAAAATTATTGTTTTCAGCCGCGATGAGTTGAAACAGCACGAGATGCGTGTCGCCGGGTATGATGACCCCAGCCTGCGCTATTTCATAGGTGATATTCGCGACAAGGAACGTTGCCTGCGCGCTTTCGACGGTGTGGATGTGGTCATCCATGCTGCGGCGCTTAAACAGGTTCCTGCCTGCGAATACAACCCCATGGAAGCCATCAAGACCAATATTCTCGGAAGCAGCAATGTGATCGATGCCGCCATTGACCGCGGGGTGAGTCGGGTGGTTGCTCTCAGTACAGATAAAGCCGTCAACCCTGTCAATTTATACGGCGCCACCAAACTGGCCGCCGAAAAACTCTTCGTGCAATCCAACGCCTATGCCGCCGGACACGATGTTCGTTTTGCCTGCGTGCGTTATGGTAACGTCGTTGGCAGCCGCGGATCTGTCGTGCCGGTTTTCTTAAAACAGCGTGAGAACGGCAAAGTGACCGTCACCGACCCGCGCATGACCCGCTTCTGGATCACCCTGGAGCAGGGAGTGCGTTTCGTCCTGCGCTGCATCGAGGAAATGCACGGAGGCGAAATCTTCGTGCCCAAGATCCCCAGTATGAAAGTGGTCGATCTGGCCAAAGCCATTGCTCCCAAAGCTAAAGTGGAGATCATCGGTATCCGCCCCGGCGAAAAACTCCATGAAGTCCTGATCCACGAAGATGAAGCTCGCTCAACCATTGAATTGGCTGATATGTTCGTTGTCCAGCCCGCTGAATCCCTGTGGTTTGGCCGCGATTGGGAAGCCAGGGGCAAGCTGTTGGATGACGGCTTCCTTTACTCCTCCAATAACAATACCCAGTGGCTGAATATCGAACAGATCGGCAAAATCATTGATCCGATCGAAGCGGATTATCTTTCAGGAAAACTGGGATGACGCATTTTCTTGTGACTGGTGCCAGCGGTCTGCTGGGATTGAACTTCTGCCTTGCTGTGGATGGTAAGAAGCACAAGGTCACCGGGGTGGACTATCGCAATCCGCTCAAGTGGATCAATTTCAAAATGCAGCAGGCCAACCTGACCAAACCGGGTTCCATAGAGCGCATCATTAACGAAGTCAAACCCGATGTGATCCTGCACTGCGCCGCCAACGCCAATGTGGATGACTGCGAAAGCCACCCTGAAGAAGCCGAGACCGTCAACAGTCATCTGCCTGGCGAGATCGCCGAAGCTGCCTGCAATCACAAGATCAGGATGATCCATATTTCTACGGATGCGGTTTTTGACGGCGAAACAGGAAATTACTCTGAGATCGACATGCCCAACCCCTTGAGTGTGTATTCTCTGACCAAACTGCGCGGAGAAAACGCCGTGCTGGCAGCCAATCCGCAGGCGCTCGTGCTGCGGGTCAACTTCTACGGTTGGAGCATTTCAGGCAAGAGAAGTCTGGCCGAGTTTTTTGTCAATAACATGTCTGAAAAGAAACAGGTTAAGGGTTTTACCGATGTGGTTTTTTGTCCCATGATGGTTTTGGATTTGGCGGATGTGATCCTTGAAGCCAACGACAAAGGGCTGAACGGGCTCTTCCACTGCGTTGGACCGGATGTCATGTCCAAATATGATTTTGGCGTGGCGATTGCCAATCAATTTGGTTTTGACCCCGACTTGATCACTCCGGCTTCAGTTAATGACGGCGGATTGACCGCCGCGCGCTCTCCGAACCTTACGCTTTCAACCAAAAAGATCGTTGCTGCGCTTGCACATCCCTTGCCCGATTTTCAATCCGGGTTAAAGAAATTCCAAAGCCAATATCAACATGGCTTTCCTGAAATGATCAAAACGCTGGTCGAATAACTTCTGTTTCCAACTTAAGGAGGATAACATGCAGGTGAAAATCGGTTCGCATTTGATCGGGCTGGAACACCCCACTTATTTTATTGCTGACATTTCTGCAAATCACGACGGCGACCTCGATCGCGCGCGTATGCTCATCCGCATGGCCAAACTGGCCGGCGCGGATGCCGCCAAATTCCAGAACTTCCGTGCTCCCAAGATCGTTTCGGATTACGGCTTCACCTCCATGAAGCAGCAGCTCTCACACCAGGCCAACTGGAAGAAATCGGTCTTCCAGGTCTACTCCGACGCCTCCATCCCCTTTGACTGGACGCCCATCCTCAAGGAAGAATGCGACAAGGTTGGCATTGACTATTTCTCATCGCCTTACGATTTTGAGGCCGTCGATTATTTGGATCCCTTCGTCCCTGCCCACAAGATCGGTTCAGGCGACGTGGATTGGCTCGAAATGCTTGAATATATTGCTAAAAAAGGCAAACCGGTGATCGTTTCTTCAGGTGCTGCCAATATTGGTGAGGTGCAGCAGGCTGTACATACGTTGTTGGCCATCAATC
>DAIEPS010000103.1 GCA_027348305.1 Anaerolineaceae bacterium
CAGGATCGTGATGGTGATCTCACCTGGCGCAAGCACTTTCACCAGTCCAAAGTCGACCAGTTTCAAAACGCCGTTTGGTGTGAGTTTGAGGTTGCCAGGTTTGATGTCACGATGGACGATGGGCGGGGTTTGATGATGCAGATATGCCAAGGCGTCAGCAAGTTGATTGGACCAATTTAAAACTTCACCTTCTGACAAGAAAGTGCCTTTTTCTTTTGTTTCAACCATCAGGGTTCTCAGATCCTTACCCGGCACAAAATCCATGACCAGGTAGTCACGCTGCCCGATGGAAAAGAAATCAGAGACTTTCGGCATGTTGGGATGATCAAGGCGGGCTAAAACGGTGGCTTCACGCAGGAATTGATCGCGCGCTTCTTTAATGAGATTGCCAGACAGGGTCTTGTCGTGCTCCACTTCTTTCAAGGCGCATTGACGGCCTTCAAGACGAAGGTCATCCGTCAGGTAGATGGACCCCATGCCACCCTGGCCGATGATGCGCCGGATTCGGTATCTTCCTCGTAATGTGTCACCTGCTTTCAGCGGGATCGGCATTTTGTCCTTTTTTCCCTCGAAATGGAGTAGCGTAAAATGAAATTATGTACTATTATACCTGATGAGGTATCCGAATAAGTGATGATCAAGACACCTGCAAAACCAATTTTGGATCGCCCAGATCCACAACTACGTCAGAAGGAATGCCCCGTGGTGGTTGCCATTCAAGGACCGCTTGATGGAAGGCGTTGGGAAATTCAGGATGAGTTGATCATTGGCCGCGGAGAAGATTGCCATATCCAGATCGATGACCGCCAGGTTTCACGGCATCATGCCAGGATCAGTTTGATCGATGGCAAAATGATGCTTGAGGATCTTGCCAGCAAAAATGGCACTTTTCTGGCCGGCAAGTTGATCACTGAGAACGTCCCCCTGGCGGATGCCGATATGTTCCAAATCGCCATTATTTATAAATTTGTGTTTTATTGCTCCGATGCCACCATGCCGATGGAGGATTTGATCCCGCCTTTAACCGGCGGCGCAACCGGCCTGGTTGTGGATGAAAAATCCAGACGTGTATGGGTGCAAGGCAAAGAACTTACCCCCGCGCTTTCTGCCCCTCAATTTCGCCTGCTCGGTGAAATGGTTTCACACGCCGGCAGAGTGATCCCGCGGAATGAACTCATTCAAGCAATCTGGGCGGATGAAGAGGTGGAAGGCGTATCCGAACAGGCGCTGGATGCTCTGATTCGCCGGCTGCGGGACCGCCTGGCTGACCTTGACCCTGGGCATAATTACATTGTCACCGTCCGTGGCCATGGCTTGAGATTTTGCGAAAAAGAGTAAAGCAAAAAACTTATCATAAAAATAAGAATCGGATTTCTCAAAAAGAAATCCGATTCTTGTATTAAAGAATGTTATCCAAAATGGAGCTTACTTCTTTAGATTCTTTTCCATGTTGAAGCGCAGAGCCAATTTATAAACCGCTCTAAGAGAATCCACCAGTTCCGGCGATTGTTTACGGGCTTCCCCTTCGGTGATAATGGCATTGATGGCGGCCAGGAGTTGATCATTAACCATATCACTTTTTTCTTCAAGGATCTTCTGGCGCGCTGAATCGTCCTTGGTTTCAAGCAGACTCTGGATCAATTCGATCTCAGGGGGAGGGGCGCTTTCTTTTTCAACGATCGAGATCACCTTTTGGATCTTTTCAATACGTTCAAGATCACCTTTTTGATGGGCGGTTTCAAACTCGGATTGGAGAGCCTGGGTAAAGAATTCATCCATATCAGGGAGGTGCTTCTTGACCGCTTCTTCCAGGTTGGGTTCCGCCATGATCTCATAAAGCAATTTGGCGCTGTCTGCCAGCCTGTTCTTCAGTTCCGTATCGATCTCACGGGTAATGTTTAAGAGTTTATCCCGCAGGTCGATCAGGGGTTGTTTTTTCTCTGCTGTTTCAGAATCGATCTTTTCGCTCAACAATTGGAAGAATTGGTAATCCAATCCATTGCGGGCAAGGCTGACGATGGTAGTTAGGCTGCTGTCAGATTTCAAGCCGGCCAATGTATCCAGCAGAATTTCACGGGTCAGGCCATTCTTGCTGGCATCCTGCAGGGTTTTCAAAGCTGCCTGGGTCTCTTCGCTTTGGGCAAGCAGGGTTCTGCCAACTTCGGTTTCTTTGAGAAGCTGCATTTGAATTTCGTTAAGCAGTTGGACAGATTTCTCATCACCTTGCATCGATGCCGATTCCATCAATGTAGAAAGGATGGCAAAGAACGCGCCGTCAACCAGGGCTGATTCCTGCGTGATGATGGTGGAACGGTCTTCGGGTTTAGGCGTGGTCAGCAGGCGTTGAATCAACCCGACCCGTTTTTGCTGGGCTTCGATCATCTCTTTGGTAATGCCGTCGGCTTCAAGGACCTTGTCGAGCAGCGTCTGGTAAGTGAACATGGTTTGTGGCTGGAATAAATAACCTTTGCGTTTTTCAGCAGGCAGGGCGTTGACGACCTGGTTGATCAAGGGACCGATCTGCTTTTCTTGTTCGTTGACGGGCAAGCCCAGGTCAGGCGGGAAGAAGGTCAGCAGCAATTCCTTGGAGGGGTCATGATAGACGATCGGAGTGCTCATCATGCCTTCATAACCACAGGCCTGGCAGCGCGCCACGTTGGTGGAGCGGCTCATCAGTTTTTGTTTGGCAGTGGGATCTGTATTTGTATCAAAAAGTTGTTGTACCTCGGCAAGGATCGGCTGCCGGCAGCGGGGACAGGAAGTTTGAATTTTCGCCATGATCAGACCTTTTTTGTTAGAAATAATATACCAGCCGATTATACCATCCGGCTGAAGGTTAAGCCCTTAAGGGAATTTGCTTATGCGTCAGGAGCGATGGGCAAGGAGAAGCAGATACAGGCTCCCTTGCCTTTTTCTGGATCTATCCAGATGCGTCCCCCATGTGATTCAACGATGGCTTTGGCGAGGTAAAGCCCCAAACCGGCGCCTTTGGTTTGCTTTGTGGCATCAGGAGAACGATAGAAACGCTCAAACACAAAGGGGGCATCATTCGGATCAATGCCGGGGCCTTCATCACTAACGCAGACAATGATATTTTCACCGCGTACTTCGGCGGTGATCTCGATCTTGCCTTTGGGCGCATACTTGATGGCGTTCGACACCAGGTTAGAGATCAGTTGATTGATGCGGATCTCATCTGCAACGATGACGGGCAGATCATCAGGCACTGTTGCGACGATCTGATGCATGGTGGTTTGGGTTTGAAGGCGTTCAGCCACCCTCTTGATCACTTGTGCCAGTTGAATATCTGTCTGTTTTAAGCTGAAGCTGTTCGTCTGCAACCGGGTGGCATCCAACAAATTCTCAATATAGATCGCCAGGCGATCGGCTTCTTCTTCAATGATCTGGAGGCTTTCATCCACGATTTTGCGGTCCCAGCGGGCGTCTTCACGCCGCAGGGTGCCCACATACCCCTTGATGAGGGCTACAGGCGTTTTTAATTCGTGGCTGACCACCGAGATAAAAGTGGTCTTCATTTCATCAGCCTGCCTGAAGCGGGTAATGTCTCGCACGGTGGTGATGATGTTGAGCAGGTTGCCTTCACTGGTCAACAGCGGGGCGTATGTGATGCCCACGGGCAGCGGTGTGACTGCCCCAGGCCGGAGGATATCGCCTTCGACGTAGAGGGTGGCATTGGGGGTTAACGGCCAGCCGCCAGCCACGGCTTCAGACAGGGTCATGTCGTGGGGTTTCTTGGTCCAATGAATGATCTCATCATGGTTTTTTGCAACGATATCTTGAACCGGGGTGCCTATCATAAAGCTGAAAGCAGGGTTGGCGCGTTCAACCGTCAGGTCACTGGTCAGGATGAGTATGCCGTCCGCAGCGGAATCCAACAGGGCGGTCACCCTTTTTCGGTCATATTCCACCTGGGCATAAAGTTGAGCATTCTTGACTGCGATGGCTGCCTGGTTGGCAAAACTTGAAAGCAGGCTTTTATCATCGGCGGAAAACCCTGAATACTCTCTAAAGACGAAAATTGCTCCAAGCACTCTTTGACCGGTGATCAGAGGGAGGCCTACGCTGCTTAATCGTCCAAGGCTGACGGCCTGCGTGAATTTGTTCAGGATCTGGTTGATGATCATCAACTCAGAATCCTGTGGGTCTTCATATTCTGGGATTTGGGCAAGCTGGGGTTCGAGGTATTTCAAGAAAGCTGCAGGCAGCCCGGTGGAGATTCGGATCTGCCATCCTTCGGTGCGGGTGCGTAAGGCGATGATGCCTGCCTGACCAGCCAGCATTTCAAGGGATATTTGCAAAATACGTTCCAGGAGCTTGTCATAGTCAAGCTCCTGGGTAAGTGCGCGAGAGATTTCCAGCAGGTAATCCCGCTGGCGGACCCTGAAATCAGGAAGCATAAAGTATTAGCCTTTTTCGACGGCGATGTCTTTATATTCATTTACAAAGACATCTTCACTTTCTGCAATTGTAATGGCTTCTTCAAGAATTTGTAACCCGTTTTCGGCTTCTGCCTGTGTGATGCACAGGGCAGGTGAAATGCGCAAAACACTGCGTCCGCAGCCCAGGGTCAAAAGACCCCGTTCGAAAGCCAGGTGTTCGATGCGGTCACGCAGTTTTGTTGCAGGGGTCTTTGAAACCTGGTTCATGACGAATTCAACCCCGATCATCAAACCGATGCCCCTGACCGAACCAATGCACGGATGACTTTGTTTGATGGTTTCGAGGCGGTCCAAGATGTAGCGCCCGACAATGGCGGCGTTATCCAGGTATTCGTTCTCGATCAAATCAAGCGTCGCCAGAGCGGCTGCGCAGGCCAGGGGATTGCCCCCGTAGGTGTTGCCGTGTGAGCCTTTAGGCCAGGTGGCAATTGATTTTCTGGCGATCATGGCGCCGAGAGGCATGCCTGAAGCGATGCCTTTGGCGGTACACACAATGTCAGGTTCCACGCCAAAGTTCTGGATCGACCACCATTTGCCGGTGCGGCCCATACCTGCCTGAACTTCATCAACGATCAATAAAATACCGTTGCGGGTGCATACATCCCGCAATTGGATGAAGAAACCGTCGGGAGGGACTATATATCCGCCTTCACCCTGGATCGGTTCAACAATGATGGCAGCCACTTCATCCGCGGGGACGGTTTTGCCGAAGATCTCTTCTTCAAGATAGCGGATGGTGGCTGAACCGACATCCTCTCCGGGCAGCATGTGCAGCACCGGCCGATAGGGGTCAGGGAAGGGGATATGGGTAACCCCGTTCATAAGCGGGGCAAAACCCCGGTGATAATGAGGTTTACTGGCAGTTAAAGTAACGGCACCGTAGGTTCTGCCATGAAAACCGCCCAGGAACCCGATGAATTGGGATCTCCCTGTGTGATAACGGGCCAGTTTCAAGGCAGCTTCAACGCTTTCAGTGCCGGAATTTGTCATAAAAGAAATTGCATCTTCCTGAAAAGGAGCGATGAGATCAAGATATTCAGCTAATTCCACCCATTTGGGATGATAGAAGTCAGAGGAAATATGAATAAATTGTTCGGCTTGCTGTTGGATGGCTTTTACTACTTTGGGATGACTGTGACCTGTGGAAGTAACTGCGATGCCGGCTGCAAAATCTAGGAATTTGTTACCATCTACGTCCCATACTTCAACCCCGCGACCGTGATCAATGACGAAGGGGTAGGCACGCGGATAAGACGGAGAAATGACTACCTGATCACGCTCAATGAGACGTTTTGCTATTGGCCCTGGTAAGTTTAGCGGTTTCACAACACACCTCCTTAAAAATAGAATGGTTGGATGCGAAGACTAACTTCAGCAACTTGGCGATATTTACTTGTTAATTAGTGGCTCAAGTATATTAATTATACCATGAGGGGCTTGTGAGCATTTAGCGCGCAAGGGGTCGCCGAGGGGGTAAAAAGTTGTGATGGTTATACATGTTTTGTTGACGCAAGGTTAAAAGACTGCTATTATAAAGAGCGTATGCGCCCAAAACAATTACGTCAACTGCAACGTTTCTTCCAATCCATCGCCCGCAAGCTGCGCTGGCTGGTGCCGGGAATAGGTATAAAACGTTGGGTGGTCGTGATCCTGGCGGGCACAACGCTGTTGGGGGTCGGATTCGCTTTTATGCTCCTGGATCTCTATCGAACGGCGCCGCAAACCTGGTGGCTGCCGATCATCAAGATCGCTTCACTGCAATTCATTACGAACCGAGTTATCCGCGCCTTGATCTTTGGTGCGATCGGTGTCGCGTTGACGGTTTTTGGCATCATCGGATTGAACAGGGCGTTGTTAAGACCCTTTATGCGGCCAGGCAAGGATATCATTGATACGGTGGCGCAGTTCCGCCGCGCCATCGACGCGGTGCCGCGCGGCAAGAGCGTCGCGCTGCTGGTGCGGCGCGGCAACAGCACGGTGTATGTGCCCATGAAGCTCTCTACCGCCGGGTGAAGCCTGCGCTCACTCTTTACGGCCGCCCAGGCTGCCATCTCTGCGAGGCGATGGCGGCCGAAGTGCAGCCGCATCTGAACGCCCATGGCCTGAGCCTGCGCCAGGTGGACATCGATGCCGATCCCGCCCTGGCGCAGCGCTATGGCCTGAAGGTTCCCGTGCTGTGCGGGCCGCAAGGCGAGATTTGCCACTATTTCTTCGATGAGGCGGCGTTCCGCGCCTGGCTGGCG
>DAIEPS010000104.1 GCA_027348305.1 Anaerolineaceae bacterium
AAGGTCTTTTGATTAAATTTTGTTTGAAATTCTTCTTCTTCGTAATAGCTATCCGACATTGGAGAGATCCTTTTCCAATTCGACCTCAATGCGGGTTTGAATGTTGAAGATCTGCTGGTAGACGCCATCCTGTTTGACCAGGTCGGCATGCTTGCCTCGTTGAATGATGCGCCCCTGGTCCATCACCAGGATCAGGTCCGCTTCAGTGATGCTCTGAATGCGGTGAGCGATGATGAATGTGGTGCGGTCATGCATCAGGTTTTCAAGTGCACCCCTGATCTCGGCTTCCGTCTCGGTATCCACAGAAGAGGTGGAATCATCCAGGATGAGGATGCGTGGGTTCTTGAGGATGGTGCGGGCGATGGTGACGCGCTGCTTCTGTCCGCCTGAGAGGGTAACACCTCTTTCACCGACCAGGGTCTTATACCCGTCTTTAAAGGAGAGGATGACCTCATGGATGGCAGCGGCGCGGGCGGCGGCTTCCACTTCGGCATCAGTCACCTCGCGGCCAACGCCGTAAGTGATGTTGTCGCGAATGGAACGGGAGAACAGGAAGGGTTCCTGTTCGACAATTCCTATTTGCTGGCGAAGGTATTTGCGCGGATAGCGGTTGAGTTCCACGTCGTCAAGCAGGATCCTGCCGCCGGTATATTCAAAAAAGCGGGGTAGCAGGTTCACCAGGGTGGATTTGCCTGAACCGGTTGAGCCAAGCAATGCGATCACCTGGCCGGGGTTGATGGAAAAAGAAATATCCTCGAGGGTGTGATCACCAGGTTCATACTCGAACTTCACATTTTCAAATTCTATTTTTCCGGTGGTGTTGGCTGCGGGAAGATGATCCCCTTCATCCAAGGGTTCTCGGTTCTCTTTGATGATATCCATGACACGGCCGTATGAGACAAGCCCCGTGGAGGTTTGTACAATGATCCTGCCCAGGTTACGCAGGGGAAAGATGATGTAGATGACCATGCCCGAGTATGCCAGGTAGGTGCCGACGGTGATGTCGCCGTGGATGGCCATCAAAGCGCCGACCAGGTAGCCGGTGAGTAGCTGTGCGCCGCACAGAATATCGGAAAGAGGCCAAAACAACGAGTGCATGATCAGCAATTTCTTGCCGCGGATAAATTTTTCCCAGTTATCCTTCTCGAACTTGGTCATTTCGTATTCCTGGCGTGAGAAGGCCTTGACCACGCGCACGCCGGCGAGGTTCTCCTGAAGCGTCGTCGAAAGCACGGCCTCCTGCTCCTGGTAGGACTCATATGCAGAGGAGACCTTCTTGAACAAGACAATGGACACTAAAAGCACCAACGGCACAACGATCACCGAGATCAATGCCAGTTTGACATTCAGGTTGAGCAAGGCGATAAAGTTAACCAGAAACAGGAAGAAGATACGTCCAACACTGACTGCCTGGTCCGCGAAGAACCTTTTCAGGGCGTCCACATCCGAGGTGGAACGTTCGATCAACTCGCCGGTCTTCATCTTGGAGTGGTAGGTGAAGGTCAGGTGCTGAATATGATCGTAAAGGAAATTGCGCAATCTCCGTGTGATGCCTTCCGCGCTTTGCGAAGAAAGCAAGCCGCTTAAAAAGGTGAAGCCGCCTTCAGCGACTGCCAGGGCTAGAAATCCAAGCGCCAGAACTGGCAGGGTAACAGTACGAACTTCAGCGACGAAGTAGGAATCCACAAAGTAGCGTAATAAAAGGTAAGTCAGGGTCTTGGCAAGCGCGGATACCCCCAGACTGAGCACAGCCGCAGAGTATTTTAAACGAAAGCCCTGCATCAAGCGCCAGATACCCAACAATCGATTTTTCGCGATGGTTTTTTGCAGATCAAGTTCAAATTGTGTGGTTGTCAATGGAAAATCCTTGATAAAGCGGTAACGAACGGGCGAGTTCGATGCATCATCGAATCTCCGCCTAAAGACATATGAAAAAAGTTGAAAACTCTTTCTCACGCGGCACGTAGTGCGCAGAGCGAGAACGCGAAGTACGCGGAGGAGTACCATCTATACTACTGATTTTACTAAATAAACTTGCTGAATCCTTAACAATCGAAAAGAAACTGAGTCAACTCTCTGGCTGGCAGGTCGGGCAGATAAAGGAGCTGGTGGACCCTGTTTTGATCTTCTGGATCGGGGTTCCGCATTGCGGGCAGGGGGAATTCTCACGATATCCAATAATGATGTCTTCCATCATGAAACCACCTTTCTGTCCGTAAAGATTCAACTCATAGAACGCGCCGCCCCTGGCCAGGCTGGGATGCAAACCATCCTGGATGCCTTTGTATAAAGCGCTGATCTCGGCTGAAGTGAGACTGGCAATTACCCGGTTGGGATGCAGCTTTGCCAGAAAGAGGAT
Organism: Anaerolineaceae bacterium; assembly: GCA_027348305.1. GTDB lineage: Bacteria > Chloroflexota > Anaerolineae > Anaerolineales > Anaerolineaceae > UBA6107. The sequence goes on from DAIEPS010000104.1 coordinate 2,360, forward strand.
GTCGTGAATGTAGGCGTTGCCAATGCCTGCTAACCGGCTTTGATCCAGCAGAAAGGCTTTGAGTTTTCCTTTTTGCGGCTTGATCAGGTTGGTGAAATCTTCTTCATTGAGGTCGAGCACGTTGGGTCCAAGTTTGGCGATCATGGGGTGTGATGATAACCCATCAAGTGCGCAAAAATGCACATATCCAAACCACCAGAAATTGATAGATAGGGAGGTCTGATCGCTGAAATCGATCACCAATCGGTATTTGGCCGGCATTTGGCTGCGATTCACCAGCAGGATCTCGCCGCCCATACCCAGGTTGATCAGAAGCCACCCCCGCGAGGTGCGTACCATGATCCATTTGCCGTGGTGGGTAACTGATTCGATGACTGCATTAGCAAGAAACTGGTTGAGTTCATCGGGTTTCACATTCAGACATTTGGGCTGCAAGACTTCAAACGCCAGGATGGTTTTTCCTGTCAATTCCTTGTTCATTTCCATGGCGCGAGAGGTGATTTCTGGTGTTTCAGGCATATTCCCATCCTTTATTGGTACAAATATTCTATCATTAATCGGAGCAAAATTCAAAAAAAAGACTCTAATTTTCTTGCTTTTTTGGGAGAGTGTTCTATAATTGAGTCACTATACTCGTTCCGGAAGGAGGTAACACAATGGCAAGTGTAACTTTTGAACATGTCAACAAGAAGTTTGGTGATTTCACAGCGATCCAGGATCTGAGCATTGAGATCGAGGATAAAGAGTTTTTGGTGCTCGTCGGCCCCTCTGGCTGTGGAAAAACCACTGCACTGCGCTGCCTGGCTGGACTTGAAGAAGTCACCGGCGGTAAAGTGATGATCGGTGATCGGGTGGTCAATGATGTCGCCCAGAAAGACCGCGATATCGCCATGGTTTTCCAATCTTATGCGCTGTATCCCCACATGAGCGTATTTGATAATATGGCCTTTGGTCTGAAACTGCGCCGTCTGCCTAAAGCCGAAATACAAAAGCGTGTTGAAAATTCCGCCAAGATCCTTGGAATCGAAGCACTCTTGAAACGAAAACCACGCGAATTATCGGGTGGACAACGACAACGTGTTGCACTTGGTCGAGCAATCGTCCGTGAGCCAAAAGTGTTCCTTCTGGATGAACCACTCTCCAACCTGGATGCCAAACTGCGCGTTCAGACGCGTGCCGAGATCACCAAGCTGCATCACAACCTGGGTACCACCTTTGTGTACGTGACACATGATCAGACGGAAGCCATGACCATGGCCACCCGCATCGCAGTCATGAATAAGGGCGTGCTTCAACAGCTTGATACCCCCCAGAATCTTTATGACAAACCTAACAACTTGTTTGTTGCTGGTTTCATTGGCACCCCTGCCATGAACTTCTTCAATGTAAAATTGGTCAAAGATGGTGAAAACATCTTTGCCACCAGTGAAGAATTGAAGATCAAGATCCCGAAATCCAAAGCAGACCAGTTGGCGAAATTGGTTGGCAAGGAAGTCATCATGGGCATCCGGCCAGATGATATCCACAACCCTGATTACGCTCCGAACAACATCAACGGCGAGAAAGTGGAAGCCAAGATCGAAGTCACCGAATTGATGGGTAACGAGATCCTGATCTACCTTGCCTTTGGTAACGGTGGACAATTCGTGGCTCGTGTTGATCCACGTTCCAAATACAGCTTTGGTGACAAAACCCAATTACTCTTTAATATGGATAACTGCTACTTCTTTGATCCCTCCGTGGATCCAGAGAATCCGCAAGCTGTTCGGTAATTGGTCAGGATATATACGAATTATATGTAGCGCAAGAGTTATCTTGCGCTACATTAATAAGCCAAGGTAGACAAGGAGCGCATATGTATAAGATCGTATTGTTACGACATGGTGAGAGCGAATGGAACAAGGAAAATCGCTTCACCGGCTGGACGGATGTGGATCTGTCAGAAAAAGGGGTGGCTGAAGCTGCTGCAGGCGGCAAATTGATGAAGGAAGCCGGGTTTGAATTCGATCTTGCTTATACCTCGGTGCTCAAACGAGCTATTATGACGTTAAACCTGGCACTTGAGCAGATGGACCTTTTATGGATTCCGGTGGTCAAAACCTGGCGCCTTAATGAACGTCATTATGGTGCTTTGCAGGGTTTGAACAAAGCTGAAACCGCCAAGAAATATGGCGACGAACAGGTGCACATTTGGCGCCGCAGCTATGACATCCAACCCCCTGCGTTGACCGCGGATGACGAACGCTTCCCGGGCAAAGACCGCCGTTATGCCGATCTTTCCAAGGCTGAGCTACCATTGACCGAATGTCTCAAAGATACCGTGGCACGCTTTTTGCCTTTCTGGCACGAAACCGTGGCTCCTGCCATCAAATCCGGCAAGAAGATCATCATCGCCGCGCACGGCAACAGTCTGCGCGCGCTGGTGAAATACCTCGATAACATCCCCGAGGACGAAATTGTGGAATTGAACATCCCCACCGGTGTTCCGCTAGTGTATGAACTGGATAAAGATCTCAAACCCATCAAGCATTACTACCTGGGAGATCCTGAAGAAGCCAAACGTAAAGCTGAAGCTGTCGCCAATCAAGGCAAGGCGAAGTAAGAAGTGCGAGATTAGCGAATCAAGAACCGTGAACGGTTCTAAATCAAGAAAAAATGTCCCCGAAATCTTTTTTTTAGATTTCGGGGACTTGCATTAATCGAGTATAGGGCATGTTCCCGATTTCAAAGGCAAAAGAAATCGGGAACTCAAGGTTTGGTTAAACTAAGTCTATTTGCTCTTATGAGCCAGGCGGGCGCCGAGGAAGGTGCAGATCACCCCGGTGGCCAGGGTGAAGACCCCCATGAAGGTGAAGGCATCAGACCAGAGTTTTTCAGGGAATAACCGGATCAAGGTGTCGTTTGTATAAAACAGCCAGGTACTGCCGGTGAAGAAGAGGTGATGAAAACCAGTAAAGAGTGCATCAAAATTGATCACGGTCCCTACCAGGATCAAGCCGATCATACCCAACGTCAGCCAGCCTCCCAGCGATATGGCCCTCCAAAACTCGGATTTCCATCCCAGCCGCCAGGCGAAGACCCAGGCTAGCAGTATGAAAGCGGCCATGGGGAGCATGATCTTCATCATCAACTGCACCAGGTTTTTGACATCCAGCATGTGGCTGAGCTCACGCTCGTTGTAAATGGGCTGACCGTCAGCGAATTTCAGGTCCGCCAGGAATTCAGGACCGGCGCTGTTGGTAAGGTAGACGAGGGAGAGCTTGCCCCAATGCAGGCGGTCCGCCTTGGTGAAACCGAATTCGTCCGCAGGGAAGTTGGGAAGGTTGTACTCGTAATCCAGGAAAAACGGATTGAGCAGGATGCGAATGGAAGTCATCATTAATAGCAATGGAACAATGATGGCAATCAGGATCGAAAATATACGGATATTAGTCTTCATTGAAGCGTCTCCACTTCTCCAGCAAAAATAAACTGCATGATCATCGAGTTGGTGATGCCCTCAATGGGGGCGAGGTCATCAGTGAAAACCATACCTCCGCTGGGAGTGTCTTTCAAGCCGGCATAGGTGGTGGCCATGACATCCAGCAAGAATTTGTTGGTTTCAGGATGCTGGTTGAGGACGACGTAATTGTCGAGAAAATTTTGTAAATTTGTCTTGCTGTTTGTGGCAAAGAGGATGGAGTTGAAGGAACCTGAAAGATCGGTGACATACAGGGTAGGGAATACGGTATGAATGGTGGCGTAAAGCGAATCGATCAACCGGCGATCATCGATAGCACGGCCAATATTGATCACCATCACGCCATCCTCTTTTAAATGATCCTTGAGGATCTGAAAGAATTCCTGCGTGGTCATGTGCCAGGGGATGTAAGGCGGGCGGTAAGCGTCCACACTGATAATGTCGTACTTTTTGGTGCTGTTCTGAATGCCCCAGCGTCCATCCTGGACGATGACATTAAGGTTGGGTTCGTTCATATCAAAGTATTTACGGCCAACTTCCACGATCTTGGGGTCGATCTCGATGCCGTCGATCACCGCGTTGGGGAAGACCGCCGCGGCGTCGCGGGCGGTGGTGCCTGCGGCCAGGCCGATGATGGCGATATCGGTGATCTGCTCCGGCTCAATGGGTGCGGAATTAAAAAAGGGAGCGGCGACAACCTGCTCCCACGGTCCGTTGAAGTAAAGCTGGTCGGCCTTGTAAACCGAATGCGCTCCCTGGCCTTCGTTCAGACGGAGCATAAAGAGATTGTTTTCTTCGAGTACCTGGATGTAGTTGTAACTGGATTCGGTTTCATAGACTAGGCCGGTCGAGC
>DAIEPS010000105.1 GCA_027348305.1 Anaerolineaceae bacterium
AGCACATGGACGGAGCTTAAGCACGATACCATCCTCTATTCCAAGCAGGTGATGGCTGAAATGGGCGGTGGACAGGATGAGAATCCGCCAAAGGGATATGTGGAGCCCAACCCTGAAGCCTTCGCCCGTTTGCTGGCGCTGGCCCAAATGACCCGTTCCGGTTTGGATGAACGCGGTTTGCTGGATGAAACCACCAAAGGTAACCTGGATAACCTGATCGATGAACTTCAATTCTTGTTGACCACTGCACAGAGCGAACTCACCGGCACAGCCATCAGCAATGATGACTACTGGCGTATCCAGTATTACGGCGGTTGGATGGAAGCCATGACCATTGCGGCAGCCGATCCTCCTGCTGACAGCCAGGGACGCAATTACCTCGAAGATCAAAAATCCGCGCTGGTGGCGGATGTGGCTTCAGGTTACGGCTTCGCACTGGAAGAAGGTGTGGGTTATCCTGTTCCGATCCTGGTAGTCTCTCCGTTGGCGCCCTATCATCTGACTTTTGGCGCGGTCTATACCTATTACGAATTCTCCGTCCCGGCAAACGAACGCCTGACCGATGAAGCCTGGCGCACCCAGCTTGAGTCAGGCAGCGCACCAGCCATGCCCGATTGGACGAAGTCGTACATTATCCCTTGAAATTGAAACCGGTCTTTTTGAGAGGAGCGCTGGCAGCAGCGCTCCTCATGCTCACTGCATGCAGCCGCCCCACGACAGAATTCACACTGACGCTGGGCGGCGACATCATGCTTGCCAGGGGCGGCCAGCCCATTTTTGACAATCACGGTAAAACCATCGATCCGTGGACTGATCTTCAAAAGCAGGAAGTTTTGGTCGATCAAGGGTCTGCGATTCCTGATCTATTCTTTGCCAACCTTGAATCTCCCCTGGGAGCGGCCAGTTCTGCCGCCGGTGGCATGAATTTGTGCAGCGACCCGGCGCAGGTAAAAGTGTTGATCGAATGCGGAATTGACCTGGTGAGCCTGGCCAATAATCACCGGGATGATTGCAGTCCAAACGGTGCAGATTCCACACAAGCCTATCTGAAGGCGCAAAACATTCTCTCTGCCGGGGTGGGGAACGACCCAATCTATCTGGATACCCCCGATGGTAAAATGGCGGTTATCGCCGCCGAAGATGTGACCGGTTCAATGGATGAAACGGCTTTGTTATCTTCGATCAAGAAGGCTCGTGAGAGTGCAAAGATCGTGGTGGTTGCCGTGCATTGGGGCAATGAGTACCAGGCCGGGCCGGATGAGCGTCAGAAATCACTGGCGCAGCAGATCGCGGATGCCGGCGCGGACGTGATCTGGGGGCACCACCCCCATGTGCTGCAAAAGATGCAATGGCTGCAATCCACGGATGGCAGGCAGGTGCTGGTGCTTTACAGCCTGGGCAACCTGCTGGCTGACCAGTGGATGCTTGAAGATGCTCAGCGCTCCGCACTGGTGAGGCTGTCATTCAACGGGTCTAGGATCAATGCAATCGAGATTATTCCACTTGTGATGGTTCAAAACAGTAAAATGCTTCAACCTGCTGCGGCCACAGATTTAAGAGACAGGATATTTGAAAGACTTGGGGTGGATGGATTGGCTTCAGATAATGTAACTATTCAGTTATTCCCCTTTGCGAAATAACGAAGTAGTACTGCCCACATTATTAATGAGTGTTTAATTTTAGCCTCACCCCACCCCCGACGTTTCGCGTGTGGGGGCTTACCCCTCTCCATCCCGAGGATGGAGAGGGGCAGGGGAGAGGCCGGTGTTAATTGAAAGGTGTATTGGTAACTAACAATTAGTCAGTTTGATACGCATTAACATGTAATGAGTTGTCTTTATAACAGCTTCTTTTCCATGCGCCAGGAAGGTTCAGTAACCGTGCGCCAAACCCCCTTGTCGTCTGGATAAGACCAGACACCCGGCTCTTCGGCCACGATCTGAAACCCAATGCGTGAATACAGACGGATGGCGCCCTGGTTATTGCGGGCTACGTTTAAAGTCAGGCGGGAATAACCCATTTTCAGAAGATCCGTTTCAACCACGTCGATCAGTTTTGACCCGACCCCAAGATTCTGCCAGGCTGATTTGACGCGTAAGGAGTAAAGATAACCTCGGTTCCAGCCGTCTGCCAGTTCACGGCGTTCACTGGAAAGCTGCAGAAAAACCTGCCCGATCATATCGCCATTTTGAGTGACGGCCACCCAGGCTTTGACGGTGCCTTTTTCAACTTTCTTGTAGACATCGGCAAATACATTTCTAAAATGAAGGTACTCACCATCCCATTCAAGGGCGGGCAGATCCAGTCTATGCAGGGGGCGAATGATGATCGACGACGCCATTTCTGGATCAGGTGAATTCTGAAAGGTCTTTTCCATAAACAGTAATGCCTCTTATGAGTTTTGGATCAATTGATCCAAAAACGCTTGCTCCTGGCTTTGGGTTGAGATCCTGCCATCCAACCTGGCGTGTTTGAGTTCTTTTAAAATGGCAGCATAGCGCGGACCGGGTGGAACGCCCATTGTCTTTAAGGTTTCACCGGTGGTGAAGGGTTCGAGCCCGCGCCAGGTCGTCAGGTAATTCTGGATTTGTTGTTTTATGCTTTTCTCTTCATGCATGCAATCCAGGGCATAAAGCGAGATCTCAGGCAGCGCATGGACCTTTTCTGTAAACAGGCTGGGGGGCATGGATTCAAGCTTCTGGATATTCTTTTGCAGGTCAAGTGTTGCTTTTAAAGCACCTGTCAGTGGGTTGGAAAAATGCAGGCGGTTCGCGATGGCGAGTGCAGATTCAGGCTGCAGGTTTGAGAACCAGACCAGGTAGGCTGCCGAAATCGCCAGGTCACTCAGCCCCACTTGAGGAGTGAGGGTCCAGGGTTCTGTTGGCGTACCGGCCAGCGCTTTTTTCAGCGCCCCTGACCATTCATCCTTCCAGACCAGGTTGGGGTGCACAGCCGAAAGCAGACCCAACTCCATCAAACGCTTCAATACTTTGCTGGGGTTGGCTTCGAGGAAGATGAGGTTAAACTCATGACGAATGCGGTCGCCGCTGATCTGTTTGAGATTTTCACGTGCTTCCTGCATTAATTCCAGGGTGCGGACTTCAATGTTAAAGCCAAAGCGCTGTTCAAAACGCACCGCCCTTAACATGCGGGTGGGATCATCTACGAATGAAAGGGAATGCAGCACCTTGACCTTTTTCTTTTTCAGATCGTTCAACCCGCCCCAATAATCCTGAAGTTCGCCGAAATGGGAACCGTCGAGGCGCAAGGCCAGGGTGTTGATGGTAAAGTCGCGGCGGTGCAGATCCTGCTTGATGCTCGAACTTTCAACAATGGGCAGGGCGGTGGGATGATCGTAGAATTCGGTGCGGGCGCTGATCAGGTCCAACGCTTCAGGCAGGTCCGAGGCACTGCTGGGGGAGCATCCGAGTTGAAGACGTAAACTGTCGTGAATTTCTTTGATCTGCCACTTGGCGGTACCAAAGCGGCGGTGAGCGGTTACCTTGCCGCCGTAATTCTCTGCAAGCTTACGCGCCAGGCGGATGGCATCCCCCTCGACGACGATGTCAAAATCCTGTGAAGGGATGTGCAGCAGCAAATCGCGGACAAATCCGCCAACGATATAAAGCGCCTGGTGGTCTTGCCGTGAAAGTTCAATGATCTGCCGCAGCAGCGCCAGCCGGCAAGGCGGCAGCGCTTTTTCGATCAGGTCGGCATATTTGACTGAAGGGATGCTGGTTCCATCTTTGTAGGTCAGGTTTTTTAAGAGGTCGGTGCGGGTGACAATGCCCATGATCTTGTTGGTTTCCGGGTCCACCACGGGGATCTGCCCCCAGCCGGTGGAGGCCATCAGTTCCTGCACCTGGTCGAGAGATTGCTGCGGAGAAAGTGAATACGAGCCGGATTCCATCAGGCTGCCGACCATAATATTCAGTTTGTGATTCCGGGCGCGGTCAACCGCGCGACGGGTCAGCAAGCCAACCACCTTGCCATCCTGAACGACCGGGTACCCTTCATAGCCGTAACGCTGCATGAGCAGATCCGCTTCGGCGATGGTGGTGTCGGGTTTCAAGAGCAGCGGTTTTTTTGACATGATCTTGTGCACGGTCAAAGAAGGCTGGATGTTCTTTTTAACCTCTTCTTCGAGTCTATCCTTCAAATTCTGAAGAGTGTTCTCGAGAGAAAGATTGCTTTTTACCAGCAGTGCGGATGCTGCACGTTCGTGTCCTCCGCCGCCAAAAGCAAGCAAGATGCGGGCGACATTGATCTCATCGCAGGTGGAACGGGCGATGATGCGCACGCCTTCCTTTGTTTGGACGATCAGGAACAGGGCATCAGGATCAAGCAAGTCACGCAGTTTGTGAGCCACGCTGGAGATTTCTTCATCCATGTTGGAGGCGTCGGCACTGGAGATCAGGATGGTTTTACCCTGAATGGAGAGGGTGGCAGCATTCAACATCAAGTCTTCAGCCAGGGCGCGTTGATTGACCGACAGGGCGGGGTTGAGATATTCCGCGGCGATACGCAGGCTGGCACCTTTTTCAAGCAGGAAAACAACTGCCTTGACGTCACGAATTGTGGTTCCTGCGTAGGTTAACGACCCTGTATCTTCATAGATGCCCAGCAGCAGCAGGGTTGCCTGGATGCTGGTCAGTTGTATATCTTGATCCATCAGCATCTCCACCAGGATGGTGGTGGTGGCGCCCAGTTTTGCGATCGTGCAGATCCAGTCGGCTGAAAGATCAGGTTTGGCCTGGTGGTGGTCGATGACCCTGATTTGAGTGGCTTTATGGATGCCTTTTAAGGTGACCAGCGACTGTGTATCCACCAGGGTGACCTGTTGGATGTTCTCAGGAGGCAGGTCGCGGCTGTCAACGAATGGCAGTTCTGTGCCATAAAGGTTGATGAATTTTCGCGCATTGCGGTTGATGCGATTCGGCAGCACGGGTCGTGCTTCCTCGGCGAGCAGGGAGGCTGCCAGCATAGCTGCCATCGCGTCAAAATCTGCCTGCTCGTGTGTAAGGATAATTTCCATTTTTTTATTGTAACATTAAGCGCTTTATTGCATTTTGCCTGATCCGTATGTCAGAAATTCGTTAGAAAATTATCAAGGGGTGTCTTTTTTTTGCATCGACGTAATCGTTTAGACTATAATTGTGAGAAATATCTACTAAATTATTAAGGTCGCTTATGTCCACTAAAAAAAGAAAATTACTGGTTGTAATGGCCCATCCCGATGATGAAACTTTTGGCACCGGTGGCACACTGGCTTATTACGCCAGCAAGGGTGTTGAGGTTCATTTGATCTGCGCCACCCGCGGAGAAGTGGGAGATGTTGAACCCGAAATGTTGGTGGGCTTTGAGAGCATCGCGGATCTGCGCGAGAACGAACTGCGCTGCGCAGCCGAAACGCTGGGCATCAGCCAGGTGCACATGCTGGATTACCGGGATTCGGGCATGCCCGGATCAATTGACAACGTCCACCCAAGAGCGCTGGCCGCGGCACCCCTTGAACAGGTCGCGGGCGAGATCGTAAAGTTTATTCGTGAGCTGAAACCTGAAGTGGTGGTCACATTTGATCCCATCGGAGGATATTATCACCCAGATCACATTGCCATCCAAAAAGCCACGGTCAAGGCATTCTATGCCGCCGCGGATGGAGAACAATACAAGGATGGCCTGGAACCCTTCCAATCAAGTAAATTGTATTTTCACACCTTTCCCAAGGGGTTCATGAAGATGGCGTTATTCTTTCTACGCCTGTTTGGCAAGGATCCGACGAAGTTTGGTAAGAATGGCGATATCAACCTCGTTCCCATTGCTGCAGCCAACTTTCCGATTAACGCCAGGGTGGATTATCGCAGCGTACTTGAAAAACGCGATAAGGCATCCGCATGCCACGCCAGCCAGGGCGGTGCCAGGATGACCAGCGGCGCCATGAGTTTGATGCGCAGGATCTTCGGCATCAGCGACCAATACATGCGAGCCTATCCGGTGCCCGGAAAACATGTTGAGCGAGATCTGTTCGAAGGTATTTAAATGACAACCCCCGCGGATTCAGAATTCCGCGGGGGTTTTTTGATATTTGATCATATTGTACAGGCACAGCACCTCTCGCTGCATACGCAGCTCGGGGGTACAAAGATCGCGACGCGCTGTGCCATTACCCTGTCAAAGTTATTGGTAGGGGCGTATAGCCATACGCCCCAACATTTCATAACCTGATCACGTTGCCGCAAAAATCGCAGGTGAGGGTGTCCATGCCGCGCAAGACGGGTTTGGTGATGGCGCCGCCGCAGTTGGGGCATTGGGTCGGCGCTGTTTTCGCTTTCTCCACGGCAGCCTGATCCAGCCGCCGCCCTTGAGGCGTGAGCATTACCAGGTGACCCGGTTCGTTCCCCAGGGCACGCACTGCCTCGACGCATCGGACCACCGGCTCGACCATGAGCACCATGCCCGGCCCGCCGCCATAGGGGCGGTCGTCCACGGACTTGTGCTTGTTTTGGGCGAAGTCGCGCGGGTTCACCAGATTGAAGTCCACGATGCCCTGCT
>DAIEPS010000106.1 GCA_027348305.1 Anaerolineaceae bacterium
ATGGATGTTCCACTGACCAGCCCCATGGCACAGCCGTCGGGCAGACCAAGCAGGTCGTTCATCCATGTTTCGCACACGGATTCAAGTTTGCCCATGATCGGCGAGGTCACATACAGCGGCGCCAGTTGGTCCCACACATCCGCCAGCCATTTCACCGCCATCACCGGTGCGAAAGAACTGCCGACCACTAATCCGAAATAGCGTCCGCCGGTGGTGGCTACCGTTGCCGGGGAGCCATAGTCGTGCAGCAGCTTCATAATTTTTTCAGGGTCTCCAGCTTCAGCAGGCATTGCCTCTTCGAAATGCTTAAGGTTGGCCAGCGCCTTCGCATCAGGGTACACATTGCGATCAAAGACCCCATCCAGGTACTCGTAGGCACAGCTTTTGGCCTGCTCAAAAACAGCCCGGTCTTTTGCCAGTTGTTGCATCCTGGCCTGCATTTTGTCAGGTGTTGTCATTTTTCACTCCGATGAATAGTCTTTATCCCCGCCACGCAAAGAGCAAAGCGGACCATTTATCGTTGATCGAACAGATCTTGTAATCCACCATTCCCGCCGCCATGCATTGTTCCCGAACAATAACCTGGTTCAGGTCCGATCTAGAACCAGCCGCTTTCTTGGGCCAGCCGACCCAGCTTGGGGCATGTTTCACATGCGCTTTGATCAAAGCAAGGTTCTCTGAGAGTTCGACCTGTGAACTCAAACACCACAGATACAGATCTGCATCATTGACTACTTCTGTGATCACACTTACTCCGGCAGGCAGGTTTTCAGATCCTCCTAGAAGCTCATCCGTTGCACCGATCAAGCACACCCGGCTGCCCGGCTTAATGCCCAATTTGGTGGGTAGTGGTTTTTGGGAATACGCTGCGAATACTGAAGATTGGGCGATAAAGGGTTTATCTTTGATAGTCACAACGCGGTTCAACACAGGCTGGATCTGAGCCCAGTTGGTAAACTCTGCATCCGGCAGCAGTTCACGAATGGAGGTCACCTTATCTTCGGCACCCCCCACAAACACAATGGGGATCTGCCTTGTCCCCGCCCTGGCGCGGATCATGATGCCCAGGTCGCGCCCCTGCGAAGGCAGGCGTGAAAGATCGATCACCACCGCGTCCGGCCTGGCGGCTTCAAGGGTCTTCGCGAATTGCGGACCTGCAATGATACCTTCCAACACTTCAATGTTGATCAAGGCAAGCTGAGAAATTTGCTCAAGGCGTTCCTTTTCATTCCAATGGATAAGGCAAACATGCATGATTTTCTCTACTGCATGTGACGGCTGGCATCGGGGTATAGGTTCTTGAACATCCCAAACAATTCATCCACGGCATAACCCAGGGGGATGGAACCAGTTTGTTTGTAACCTCTTGGGAAATGGCAGTATTGCTTGTGGCTTTGCAGGTCAAACAACATCATCTGTCCGACCTCGCCGCCGCTAAACGGGATTTGATATTTCGATTGCACGTATGCCACAGCCTCTTGCGGAAACTCATTTGGCGATACCGCAGCCACGACGATGTTGGGCAGGGTCATGCGCCAGGCATTGGGTACTTTGAATCCTTTATTCACCACTGCTCTGAAGCTTTTTTGTGCAGCGATCATAGCTTCCAATCGGCCAAACAAGTCCTTTTCCCAATCAAGGAACAGGTAATAGTTGATGAACTTGATCGTACCCACACTGGTGATCTTGGGTGAAACCGCAGAAATCAATACGCGCACACCAGGAACTTCAGGATTGGAATTTATTGTATAGCCCGCCGTCCAAAGTTGCTGCTCGAATTCCTGAACAAATCCCAATATCATAATAAACTTCCTTCCTGGCTGATAAAAAAGTAAGTAAGCTATTGATATGCAAACTGCAAGAAAACACCTTTTAATAAAGGATTCCTCTTTGTAATATGCTTCAGGGTATCAAGTTCGTTTCTCGTGTATGTGATATTAACATACCCTGTAACTCCGGCCTCTCCCCTACCCCTCTCCATCCGCGGGATGGAGAGGATAAGCCCCCACACGCGAAGCGTAGGGGGTGGGGTGAGGCAAATTTTCAAACCTTTTCTCGCAGCAAGCTGCGGAAAAATACCTTTTAATTATTATAGACCAAGTCAATAATGAAGTTTTTAAAAATATCTCAGGCTTTAGGGAATATTAAAAACAATGCATAACGAAGGAAATTGTGCTAAATTCTAATCAGTCCTGCTACGATCAACTGCCTTCCGCCAGAAATACAGGGCCATTTAATCAGAGGAGAATGCATTGAAGAACTGGAGCACTGGCTGCTGCGAAACGAACGGAATTAATATGCACTTCACGAGGACGGGCGGGAACAAGCCTCCTGTTATTTTGATGCACGGATTAACCGCCAACGGCGCCTGCTGGACAGAGGTGGCTCATCATTTGGAAGGAGATTTTGATCTGATCATGCCCGATGCCAGGGGCCATGGCGGTTCAAGCAAGCCAGCCGCAGGGTATTGCTATCAAGACCACGCCAACGATGTGGTTGGGCTTTTACAAGCCTTGCTGCTTCCCCCTGCCATTCTGGTCGGACACTCCATGGGAGGCATGACCGCCGCCCTGGTCGCGAGTCGGCACCCGGAACTCCTTGATCGCCTCATCCTGGCCGATCCCACCTTCTTGAGTCTGGATGTTCAACGCCAGGTTCATGAAAGCAATGCTGCCGATCAGCATCGGCATTATCTCAATATGACGGGTGAAGAAATTGCGGCAGAAAGCCGTGTCAAACATCCCAATAGAAGTGAAGAAACCACCGAGTTGATCGCAAAGGCGAGGCTGCAAACCAGTATCGATGCATTTGAGGTTCTCACACCTCCCAACCCCGACTTTATTCAGGTTGTAAGCGCCATTGAGATCCCAACCCTTCTTATCATCGGAGGGCCAACCGGCGTGGTTTCGCCTGAAGTTGCCGCAAGTCTGCAGCGGATCAATCCGCGCCTTCAAACCGCACAGATACCAGAAGCCGGCCATGGCCTCCATTATGACCACCCCGAACATTTTGTAAAACTCGTCAAAGCCTTCTTGCACTCAAACAATTTATAACAAAAATCCGTGAAGCCTGACCGCATCACGGATTTCATTCCAACAAGATACACTCAATTATCTTCCTGCAAATCGGACCCTGGAAAGTTCCTTCATGTTCCCAGCAGTGTAATAGGGGACAGTCCATGTGTCGTCGACAGACAGCGGATTGGCCTGTTTCAATTTCAACAATTTTGCGTAATACCTGAAGCGGTAATGTTCATAGAAGCGCAGAATTTCAAGACCGTAGCGGTCTGCCACATCAGTGTCGCTGCGGAAGATGAGATAATTCTCATCGTTGCCGTTGCTGGCCGGTACACTTAAATTATGGCTGCCGCTGAGCACCACCGGCGCGTCAGTGGTGAAATTGGCCACGATCGCTTTGGTGTGTACCAGTAGATTTCCTTTTTGTCCGTGCAGTCCCTCCTTCACCCAGCCTTCCAGTCCGCTTTTCAGCAGGGCTGGCGTGGTGAACTCGGCGGTGCGGTCCGCGTGATAGCCGGTGATGCGGCTGGCCGTGTTTTGGATGCCAAAACGCAGCACAGGGTCATTGGGTTGCCCCAACAGGGCATCCAGAATCCTTTCGGGCAGCTTGAAAGCCGTGGCGAAAAGCAGATCTTTATCCGCGCCCTGGATGATCTTGATAAAAGCATCCAGGTCAGTTTGCCTGCTGCGCGGTGAGAAACCGGCGAACAGCGGTTGACCATCTGGAATGACATTATTCTGGGTGATCCAATCCCGCGCGAAACCCACATCCTCGGGGTGGTCCCACAACAGGTTGAAAACCGTCTCATAGGCTTCGGCAACGGCCTGGGTTTCTGAAACATGCACCACGTTAGCCTGCCTGTAAACCCCGTTTTCGGTGAAGTTGGTGCTGCCGCACAACACGGCCTGCGGCACCCGCTTGCCCGCGGCATCCACTTTGCTGAGCACGATAAATTTATCGTGGAATATCTTGTGGGTGACGCGAGGCTTCTTGTTTACAGAAGGAATTTGTGTCAAATTGCTTTCGTTGAGCGCCGTTTGTTCATCGTCCTTTTTGGAGTGATAAAGCAGGCGCAAATTCACCGTGCGCTTGAAAGCAGCGTTTACAGCTTCGACAATGGCCTGTAATTCATACTCATAGATGGCCACATCCAGCGCCCACGTTGCATCGGCTGCTTGAGAAATAAAATTCACAATGGACTCCAGCAATCCATTTTCTAACCATCCCCTGGCTTCTGACGGCCAGTCTTCGATCGGCAGGCTCTTGTCAGTCCCAAGTTGGTTATCAAGGTCAGGGAACTTTCGGCCAAAAGCCTGGCTGGCCGCGACTGCCCGGTTGAAATTGATATGCTGGTCTTTGGGTTTGCCGTCGTCCGTTTTCAGTACCACTTCGAGCATCTCATCCCGGGTCAGATCCGAGCCGTAAACCAGGTGCACCCTGTACTTGCAGGTAATACCGGGCTCCACTGTGTAATCCGCCCAGCGGAATTTCTGCAGCGGCGCCAGGTTGCTGGGTGTGGCCGCCCATGCCGGCAGGGTGTGCGGCACGCCCGGAAACGTAAGCGAATTCAACAACCACTGCCATGGGTAATGACCTTCTTTTTTTTCAATGGCAAAACCCATCAGGCTGTTTTTCCGCTTCTGATCAAGATCGATCGCCAACAAAACGGAGTTGGTTCCGGCATAGCCTTTTAGCCTGAAATCATCCTTTGAATTGGTCACCAACTTTCGCATCATACCCTCCTTCAATTAACAGAAAGCAACACCTGGAAAAACCATCTGTGATTCGGGGATAATTCATACGAATAAAACAATGCCAGCCGCCATGCCCCCATGTTCAGCAAGATTATAGCAAAAACAGGATGAGATATATTAAAATCCCTCTCCATTTCTGAAAAGGGATTCATATACTGTGTTCAGGTTAATTATTTCTTGCGTTTGGCGGCTGCCTTTGAGAGGTTCTCTTTCAGCCGAAAACGGACGATTTCCCGCACCAGGTCCATCGGGATATCCTCTTCCAGCGGAAACTGGACTGTCCCCTTTGAGGTTTTGTATTTTGCCAGCTCGTCTTTGAAGTTTTCGATCCCCGACGGCGCAGGGAAAAAACCGATGTGGTTTTTGAAAGCCGCAAAATGCACCAGGTTGCCTTCCTGGCTGAAAGTGGGCATGCCATAGGCGATCCGTTCTTCCGCTTCAGGAGCTTCAGCTTTGATCACGGTTCTTAATTCGCGCAATTTCTGCTGAATTTCTTGCGGCGCTTCAGAGATATATTGATCAATAGAAACTGGGAGTGCCTTACCTTTTTCCATTTTTTCTCCTGAAACAAAACTCTTAACTGGATAAATTTAGTCTTATTATCCCTCAACTTCACATTACTTGTCAAATCGTTATCCGCACCTTTTCAGACGACTTATTGTTTTAAAAGGTAACAAAAGGAGGTAAACATGGTTGAAAAAATTTTTATGGATCAAACAGTGATCATCACTGGTGCCTCCAGTGGCATCGGCTGGGAGATGGCCAGACAAATGGCAGCACAAGGGGCCAACCTCGCACTTGCCGCCCGCCAGAAAGACAAATTAACCGAATTAGCCGACCAATGTAATAAATTGGGAGGCAAGGCTGTGGCCGTGCCAACAGATGTGTCGGACCCTAAACAATGCCGTGCACTGATCGATTCAGCCATTAAAGCCTTTGGCGGAATTGATATATTGGTTAATAACGCCGGAACCACCATGTGGGCCCGGTTGGATGAGATCACCGACCTGACTATTTTCAATACGATCATGCAGGTTAATTACCTGGGTAGTGTCTACTGCACCTACTATGCTCTACCTTACCTGAAAGCTTCAAAAGGACGAATTGCCGCCATTTCCAGTCTGACCGGCAAAGCCGGAGTGCCTACCCGCACGGGATATTCCGCCAGTAAGCACGCCATGGTTGGCTTCTTTGATTCACTGCGCGTCGAACTACGCGGATCTGGTATCAGCGTCACCATGATTTATCCGGGGTTTGTGGATACCGGTGTGCAGGAACGCGGCTTTGGTGCTGATGGGAAACCTCTTGGAATCAACCCCCTTCAGAAAAACAAAATCATGACCGCAAATGAATGCGCACGTCTGAGTATTAAGGCTATCGCAGAACGCCGCCGTGAAGAGGTTATGACCCTGCGAGGCAAACTCGGACAGTGGATCAAACTGATCGCACCAGGCCTGGTGGATAAGATCGCCGCCAAGGCGATCGAAGAAGGAAAATAATTCGCTTTTGCTATTCTTTTTTTGCGATTTGCGCCATGATATATTCCGCGAGCGCGGTAATAGTCAGGGCCGGGTTAGCATTCAGATTGACTGGGACAACTGATCCGTCGGCTATATACAATCCAGGATAGCCAAATACCCTTCCCTCACAATCCACGACACCCTCAGATGGCGAATTCGCCATCACACACCCCCCCAGGATGTGGGCTGTGGTGGGGGCATCCAGCAGCACCTCGAACCAACTGCCTTTGGGAAAACCCTTCATCTTTTCCGCCAT
>DAIEPS010000107.1:0-407 GCA_027348305.1 Anaerolineaceae bacterium
AGAGAACAGAGAACAGAGAACAGAGAACAGAGAACTGTATAGAAATCTTATGGAGAATCGTGATTCAAAAATCGCGATTCTTTTTATAAATGTTAATAGGGTTCTAATAATTTTATTTGAAACGTAATCATAAAATCGCCGTATATTAAATATAGAAATCATTTTGTAGAACTTAATTGAAGCGAGAAAATTAGATAATTCGCCGATTTTTACGATTCCGCGGTTTTCGTGCACCGAGGCTGCATAGCGGCGAAGAGTGACTGTTCTCAATTCTCTGTTCTCGATAACTAAAATGGAGAGAAAAATGTTTGATATCGGTACCAAAATTTCACGCGCTTGGAAAACTGTTTGGAACTACAAAGTTTTATGGATCTTTGCTTTTCTTCTGGCTTTAGCCGGCGGAAGCA
>DAIEPS010000107.1:417-6520 GCA_027348305.1 Anaerolineaceae bacterium
ATTAATGGTGGCGGTGGCGGTGGAGGAACTGGTTATAGATACAATTCTCAAACCAACCCTTCCGACCGATTCAATTGGAATGGTAATTTTGATGGCGGCCAATTCATAAATGAAATGCCTTCATGGATGCGGGAAAGCGTTACCTGGTTTGAAAACGATGTTGCGCCGCTCTTCACCCCGGATCGCATTGTCGGCACCATTATCTGGATGATCGTCATCCTCTTTGGTATTTCTCTGCTCATCGGTTTGCTCCTGGCACTGGTACGCTATCCAACCGAAACCTCCATGATGCGCATGGTGGATGAATATGAAGCGGACGGCAGCAAGAAGAAATTCAAACAGGGCTGGGCACTGGGTTGGAACGCACGAGCTTTCCGCATCTGGGTGATCGACCTGATCATCGGAGCCCCGGGCATGGTGATCGCTATGGGTTTGGCCATCGGTGGAGCAATCTTGGCCTTCAACGCAGTCAAAGGTGACTTCTCATTTGCTCCCGGCATGATCGCCATGATGATCCTGGCTGGTTTCCTCCTCCTCGTTTTGGCTATTGTGATGATCTTTGTCGGTCTGTGGCGGCAGTTCATCGTCCGTGCCATCGCGATTGACGATGCATCGATCGGTGAAGGTTTCAAACGCGGTTGGGCTATGATGGCGCACAACTTCAAGAATGCCTTCCTCACCTGGTTGGTCATGTTAGGCCTGAAGATCGGTTTCGGTATCGCTTTCTTCATCGCTCTTCTGATCCTCATCCCTGTAATGGCGATCATGATGATCCCCGGCGCAGTCGTGGGCGCCATCCCCGGCGCAATCACCTTCGGCATCTCAAGCATCTTTGCTTCAGGTCCCATCGTCTGGGTCATCAGCGGATTCGTGGCTTTGATGTTCTTCTTCACAGTGGTTGCTTCACCGGCCACCCTGGTGAGCAGTTGGTTTGATATCTTCAGCTCCAGCATCTGGACGCAGACCTACCGAGAAATGAAGGCCGGCGAAATCCCTCCAGTGCTGCAAACTTCTGAGGTTGTTCCTCCTCCGCTTGCATAAATCAAGATCGATTGGTAAGGGTGCAGCGCGCTGCGCCCCAACAAAAAAGAAAACAATTAATGAAAATCCCCCGCGAACTTCGAGTCTGCGGGGGATTGCATTACATTTTGATAAAAATTATTTGCGGACGGTGATATCCACGCCGTCTTTGATCACATACAGAGGATAGTCGTGTGACCAGAGGGCTTCCCATACGTTGCCTGCATCCAGAATGACGAGATTAGCATTGCAGCCTTCCTTGACGCCGTAATTCTTGATGCCAAGAGCCTTGGCGGCATTGGTGGTGATCAGGTCGAAGAGCACTTCCATCTCGGGGCGGCTGACCATGTTCATCAGGTGAGCAGCCAAAAAGGCGACTTCCTGCATGTTGTTACGGCCGAATGGATAGTAAGCATCCGCAATATCATCCTGGCCGAGGGCAACACTGACACCGGCGGCATACAGTGATTTCACACGGGCATACAGCGGGCCGGTCTGGGGATCTGAGACAAGGCCGATCTGGCCTTTCTTCAACAGGGCTTCGATCTTGCGGTAGTAAGGTTCAGGGTACAGGGCCATGGCGCGAGCGTGCTGAACGGTCACGCGTCCCTGCCAGCCTTCGCGGAGGGTGGTGGAGGCCAGCATCTCAAGCGTACGCAGGGTGGCGTCACCGGCATCGTCGATCAGCATTGAGACGTCTTTATTGTATTTCTTGGCCAGTTTGAACATGCGGTCGATGTGTTCTTGAGAATCGGCATCGGTGTACTCGATCCAGGGAATGCCGCCAACGACATCAGCGCCCAATTTCATGGCTTGATCCACATAATCTTCAGCACCGGGATCACGAACCACACCATCCTGGGGGAAGGCCACGACTTGTACTTCAACACGACCCTTATATTCTTCACGGGCTTTGATCAGGGCTTTGACACCTTCGAGCTTGCCGGTAGTGTCGGTATCCGCAAAAGCGCGGATGTGGGTGTTGCCGTAGCGCACGGCCAGGTCAAGCGCTTTGCGCACGTTCTGGATGATCCATTTTTCGTCGTATTTTTTCTTAACGTTTGAAGCCAGTTCAATGGCTGTCATGGCTCCACCCATACCGCCGTCGGTATAAGCGCTGATGGCTTCATCGTCCATCATGGCCAGGGTGTAGACCTTGTCGAGGTGTAAATGTCCGTTAATGAAGGAACCAGTTACGAGATTGCTGGCTGCATCGATGATTTGCTTGGCGTCGCCAGTCACTTGCTCTGCAATTTTTACAATCTTACCCTTTTCAATGGCAATCTGCATTAATTTACTGCCGGTTTCGCGGGTTTTTGCATTTTTGATCAAAATATCGTAAGCCATTTTTTATTCTCCAGAAAGATAATATTTTACTTGCGTGTTTCTTTGATCATTTTTTGAGCGATCAGAGCGCCGTCGCGGATGGGTTCGTACCCGGTGCAGCGGCAGAGATGCTTGTTCAGGGCATTGGTCATTTCGGTTTCACTGGCATCCGGATTGGCTTCCAGTAATCCATAAAGTTCCATGACGATACCAGGGGTGCAGAAACCGCATTGTACGGCGCCGGATTCTGAGATGGCTTTCTGAACGGGATGCAATTCAGTGCCTTTAGCCAGACCTTCAACGGTCACAACCGAGGTGCCTGCAGCCTTGGCGGCGGGAGTATTGCAGCTCTTGATGGCTTTGCCATCCATGACTACTGTGCAGGTGCCGCAGGTGGAGTTGTCGCAGCCGTGTTTGGTTCCTGTCAGGTTGAGAACATCACGCAGCACATCGATCAACATCATTTCAGGTTCATATTCAACGGTGCGTTCCTTACCGTTGACAGTAAAGATCATTCTTTCAGCCATTATTTCGACTCCTTTCTGGCTTCCAAGGCAGCTTTCACCTTTTCGGGGGTTACAGGAATTTCAAATAGATCAACACCAATGGCATCATAGATAGCATTGAGGATGGAAGGTGCAGCTCCGATCACGGAATGTTCACCAATGCCACGGGCACCAAATGGGCCAATGGGATCAGGTGTTTCAACGAACTCAATGGTCTGTTCAGGAGCTTCTTTATATGTTGGGATATGATATTTGAACAGGTGAGGATTGGTGATGCGACCTTCCTTGTCAAACACTATCTCTTCCGTAAGGGCAGCCCCAATGGACATCATCACACCGCCAAGCACAGATCCGCGGATTTGCAGCGGATTGATCACCTGTCCGACATCAAACACGGAATAGAAGTGATCCACGATGACTTTGCCGGTCTTTTTCTCGATCTTGAGGTCAACACCCTGAGAACCCATGGTATAGGTCACACCGATGGGTCCCTGACCATTCTGGTCGGGGTTTGAGTAACGGGGCAGGCGTGCATCAGAAACAGCTTGGGCGAGTTCACCAATGGTGATGCCGTCGTTGGTGATGTATCCGCGGGCAAGATCAGGCACAGCCACACGAATGGTAGGATCGTTGCGCAGGTAGACGAAATCGCCACCATATTCCAGATAATCGACATCGGTCTTCAACACCTGGGCTGCAGTGTTCTTCAGTTGGGCGATCAATTTCTCCGCTGCGCGGATGATGGCGCGTCCACCTTGAGTGGTGAACATGGAGCCGATAGTCTGCCACTCGTAAGGTGAATATTGGGTGTCAATTTCAGTATAAATTCTGATCTGTTCGGGTGGAATCTTGAGAGCTTCGGCAGCAACTTGTTTGATCACGGTGCGCAGACCCTGACCAACTTCAGCGCCGCCCATGTTAATGTTGACGGAACCGTCCACATTCATCTTCATGTAGCAGCCCTTGGTAGAGAATGGTGCACCCTTGGGAGATTTCATGACGGTCACCATGGCGCGGCCATACACATACTGGTCATCTTCTGCAGGTTTGGGCTTGCCGAAGATCATTTTTTCGACACGGGTGGCGCATTCAAGCAAATTGCCATTATGCTTCCACATGGTTTCACCCACAGCGTTGACCTTGCCCTCAGAAAGGAAGTTCTTTTTGCGTAAATCAAGCGGATTCATACCCAATTTACGGGCCATTAAGTCCATCATGCGTTCGGTGGCAATCTGGCTTTCCTGATGGCCGTAGCCGCGATAGGCGCCAACAGCAGGGGTGTTTGTATAGACTGTGTAACCGGTCAGATCACAGTGTTTGAATTCATACGGACCGGTGGAGTTATGAGTTGAGGCGATGGTCACGTTGACTGCGGTGTCTGCGTAGGCGCCACCGGTGTGATAAAGAGTGGTTTTGATGGCTACCAGGGTACCGTCCTTCTTGGCGCCCATCTTCATCCTGGTACGCATGCCGTGAGCCAACAGAGTGCTGGTGTAGTCTTCTTCTCGTGTGCCAACCCATTTGACGGGGCGTCCCGGAACAAAGCTGGCAATCCAGGCAATGGTCTGTTCGGTGGTGACATCAGATTTGTACCCAAAGCATCCACCCAGGTCTGGGGTGTGAACGCGAACATCGCTCACGGGCACTTCGTAAGAATGTGCCAGATCTTCACGGATGATGAACGGGCAAATCGTGGTGGACCAAACTTCGATGGTGCGATCTTCTTTGAACCATACAATGGTTCCATGAGGTTCAATGGCAGAACACGAGCCAAGAGGATAGTTAAATTCGTGTTCAATGATCACATCCGCTTCATCAAAACCTTCCTCGCCGCGTCCTTTTTTCAAGTGATACGTGTTGGCAATGTTGGTGCCGGAGGTTTGTTTGAGGGTTGGCAGACGCCAGTAGTTATCCATATCCTCGTGGATAAGGGCGGCATCTTTTGCCATGGCGTCGCGCGCGTCAGTATAAACGGGCAGCGGTTTGTAATCCACCTTGATTTTTTCCATTGCAGCGCGGGCATGCGCGGCAGTATCTGCGATCACAGCGGCAACCGGGTCGCCGATGTAGCGCACCTTGGTGACTGCCATGGGTTGCAGGTCCTTAATGTTATCGCCGTAACGGAACTTGCAATCTTTACCTGTAACGACTTTAACAACGCCGGGGCATTTTTCCGCTTCCGAAGTATCCACTTTGAGGATAAGTGCGTGCGCATATTGCGGACGCAGGACCGCTGCATGCAGCATATCGGGCAGACGCACGTCATCCAGGTAAACGGCTTTACCAGTAACTTTGCTGATCGCATCCGGTCGGTTATAAGGGTGACCTACATATTTGTATTTCATAATCGTATCTCCTGCCACTATTCGCGGCGATAAGCTTTAAGCAGAGCAGAGGGAGCAGATACATTTCTGCCTGCCAGGGTAAGTGCGATGATGGTTACTACGTAGGGTAACGATAAGAACAGCTCGTAGGGCAGTTTGATGCCCTGTGTTTGCAGACGTAATTGCAGTGCCTGAACCCCTGCGAAGATGAGGGCTCCCCATAAAACGTTGACCGCCTGCCAATTAGCAAAGATGATCAAGGCGATGCATACCCATCCACGGCCGGCGACGATACCGAAAGTAAAGGAACCAAGCTGAGCCAGGGTGAGGAAAGCGCCGCCAACAGCCATTAAGGCACCGCCAATGGCAAGTGCTGCAGTGCGGATGGCGTACACGTTCAAACCGGCGGCATCCGCGGCTTCGGGGTTCTCGCCAACCGCACGTATTTTCAGCCCAAAGCGGGTCTTGCTGATGATCCACCATACCAATGGGATCAAGAGAATACCGATATAGGTTAACAAATACTGGTTGGTTAGCGGAGCCAGCGCATTCGTTTCTGGGAGGATCTTCAACATAGGGAACGATTCGATGGCAGGGGGAATTTTTGATTCGCCAAAGATCACTCTGAAGAAAAACAGTGAAAGTCCGGTTGCGAGCAGCGTAATGCCAAGACCGGCCACATGTTGATTGACACCCCAACGGACTGAAAGCAGGGCCATCAATAACCCAGCCAAGATGCCAGCAATGATGGCTGCTACCAAACCCAGCCAGAGTGATCCGCTCTTTGCTGCCGCGGCAAAACCGACGAAAGCACCCAGGAACATGGTTCCTTCGATTCCGAGGTTGAGCACACCTGAGCGTTCAGCAAAAAGTTCGCCCAAAGTGCCATAGATGAGCGGAGTTGCCACGCGAAGCATGGCAGCCAAC
>DAIEPS010000108.1 GCA_027348305.1 Anaerolineaceae bacterium
TATCTTCAATTTTACTTTAAATAGCTGACAATAGATGTCAGCTATTTCTGAGATAATCATATTACCCGCGCGGAAATAAGGAAACGGAGAAAAAAAATGTCAACATTTGACGTGAGCATTAAAGAGTTACATCCAATGAATATTATCAGTTTTCATGGATTCGGAACGGAACCGGAAGGGATTGCCCTCTCTGCGATGTTCGAGTGGGCTGCAAAATATCAATACTTTCAACTGAAAAACACCAGGTGTTTTGGTTTCAACAATCCCGACCCCACTCCCGGTAGCAATAACTA
This sequence comes from Anaerolineaceae bacterium, assembly GCA_027348305.1. Taxonomy (GTDB): domain Bacteria; phylum Chloroflexota; class Anaerolineae; order Anaerolineales; family Anaerolineaceae; genus UBA6107. The sequence goes on from DAIEPS010000108.1 coordinate 294, forward strand.
TGGCTATGAAGTATGGCTGGTCATTCCGGATGGAATGACCGTCGAAGACAAGCCAGTTCAGCAGATCGCAGGAGGTTTGTACGCAGTCGCAAATTGCCATGGAACAGTTGAAGAAGCCGGGTTGTTCATTCCCTCAACCTGGAAAAAGTTGGTCGAATGGATGGAAAACAGTTCCTACCAGATGGGTAAACACCAATGGTTTGAAGAACACCTATCATTCCCCGGGCTGACTCTGCCTGAAATGAATGCTCAAGGCAAACTCAACCTCGACTTGTATTTACCCATACAAAAATAAAGAAAAATCGATTTGTATTAGAGTAAGATTCGGATTAAAGTAAGAATCGAATTTCTTTAAAAGAAATTCGATTCTTGCTCGTTAAATTGAAGTAACAGAAGTTGGAAGTTCAGGCATGCGCGGACCTTTGACATGCATGTATTCCGCCAGGGCAGCCCGCAGCGCGGTGCGGTCATCCCACGGATACTCAACCGTGCCAAAACACATGGATTGTTCGTGCCCCTTGCCACAGGGCATCACCAGGTCGCCGGGCTGGGCCAATTTTACCCCGAGACGGATGGCGTCGCCGCGGTCAGGCACTCTGAAGAAGGTCTGCCCTTCCACGCCGCCGGCCTTGACGGCTTCATCAACCATCTCCGCCAGGATGGCATCCAGTGATTCGGTGCGCGGGTCTTCCGCGGTGAGGATGGTGATATCCGCCAGCCTGACGGAAGTTTCAGCCATCATGCGCCTTTTCTGTCGGTCGCGCAAGCCGGCTGAACCAAACACAGCGATCACCCTGCCGTGTGTCAACTGCCTGGCAGTTTCGATCGCCTGTAAAAGTGCATTGGGGGTGTGCGCAAAATCCACTATGGCTGTGAAAGGCTGGCCCAGATCAATGACCTCCATCCGCCCCGGCACACCGGGCAGGCTTGCAATGCCTTTGGCAGCCACTTCTGCATCAATGCCCAGCCCTTCAACTGCCGCCGTGAAAGCCGCGAGGCAGTTCGAAACGTTGAAAGCACCAGGCAGATTGCAGTGCACTGAAATAATAGCTTTATTCACCTCGATCACAAAATCAGTGCCGCCGGGTGAATAGCGGATGTTGGCCGCGTTCACCATGCCCCTGCCCTGATGACTGTAACTGCACTTGTTGCCCTTAACGATCGAATTGAGGTATTCAAAGGCGCTGTCATCAGCGTTCAAGACCGCCAATCGAGGGTTGCCACAAGGTTTTTCTTTGGTATCTTGAAGCATGCTAAACAACCGCGCTTTGGCATCCCGGTAACCTTCATAAGAGCCGTGATAATCAAGATGTTCGTGGGTGATATTGGTCACCACCGCAATGTCATATTCGCAGCCGGTTACACGGTGCTGAGCCAGACCATGCGAGGTAGTTTCAAGAACGACGTGCGTCAACCCGGCATCCACCATTTTGGCCAGCAGTTGCTGCACTTCAGTGGCTTCAGGCGTGGTCACATGAAAACCGGTATCGATCACCTCATCCCCAATGACGGCATTGACTGTGGAAACCAGCCCGGCCTTGAGGCCTGCGGTTTTGAGGATCTGGAAAATGAGATTCGAAGTGGTTGTTTTGCCATCCGTGCCGGTAACGCCGATCACGATCAACTTTCGCCCGGGATGGTCGTAGAAAGAAGCTGCCAGGTAAGCCAGCGCTTCGCGTGAATCCTCCACTTTTATATAGGGAATGGTTAAAACCATATCTTTAGTGCCTACCACGGCAGCCGCCCCCCTCGCGATCGCGTTCGGGATGAAATCGTGTCCATCCACGCTGCCGCCGGTTAAGGCAACAAAAAGGTTGCCGGGCAAGACATGACGAGAATCAAATTGGATCCCGGTGATCTCCAACCCTGCAGGGTTGCCTGAATGATCAGCTTTGATAGGAAGATCTTTTATGAGTTGAGTGAGTTCTTTAACGGTCATGGGTCTGGTTTTCTATGATGTCATAATGAATATCATGCTTGCAACATATATTTCATCGGCTTGTCAATTAGTTCAGAGCAAATTATAACAAGTAAAGTCAGTCATTTTTCAATTTTTTCAAAAAAATAATTGATTTGTACATACTTTTTATATCTTCTTTATTTATTTTTTTGAACGAGAAGGTATAATACAAAGATTGAAATTCAAACAGGCTCAAAGAGGAGAATTTCACTTTGAACGAAAAACGCATTCAAGAAGTAATTGAAATTGAAAAGAAAGCTGACGAGATCTTCAACAAAGCTGTTGCAGAAGCAGAACGTATGCCGCAACAGGCTGAGCAGGAAGTAAAAGCCCTGATCGAAAGTGCCCGCCAGCAAGCCGAAAAGGAAGCGCAAACCTTATTGGCCAATGCCCAAACCAAGGATGAAACCGAAAAGATCCTGAGTCAGGCCGAAGAGACTACTCAAAAGAACGCAACCCTGGCAAAACATAACTTTGAGCGCTCCACCACTTATGTCATATCGAGAGTAGTGGGTCGAGGATAACGAAATGTCCTTTAACGCAACCTCAGATTATGCTGCAGGCAATGCGCGGGTACGTGTTAAATACTCTACCTTGCTAACAAGAAAAGATTTTGTAGCCTTAAGTGAAGCAACTGACCTTGATTCGCTCCTTACCCAGTTAAAAACCACTCCTTATGGCGCATATCTTGAACTTGCCAAAGACAAGGAGTTAACTGCCAGGCGTGCGGCATTTCTGATCAGGCAGCGTTTGAGTGATGAATTTCACACCATCATCAATGCTTCCCCGGATTCAGCCAAAAACGTCTTGACACAGGTTTATCGGTTGCATGAAGTCAACAATTTGAAGGCGGTCCTCAGAGGTATTGTGATCAATTCCAACTGGGACAAGGTTCGCTTCGTGCTCTTCCCATTTGGCCCCGAAGGTGTTCTGCCCGCCCAGGCCATGGTCGAATCTGGCAACGTTGCCCAGGCCGTGGAATTATTGCGCGGAACCCCTTATTACGACACCCTGGCTTTTGCCATGAATCGATACAGTGCTGAACAAAGCCTGTTTCCGATCGAGGTCGCTTTGGACCTCGCCTACTGGCGCGAGTTGTGGAGTGAAGTTAAAAAACTCTCGCGTGAAGATCAAGACTACGCTTTACGCATTATTGGATCGATGCTCGACATGAATAACCTGATGTGGGCAATTCGATACAGTGTCTATCACAAACTCTCTGAAGAAGAAGTCATCAACTACACCCTGCCCATTGGATATCGTGTCCACGACGACAGCATCCGCAGCATCGCAGCCGGTGCTGAGATCACCCATATTGTGAAAAATCTTTATCCTGACCTGCGCAATGTGGATGACGTCCTTCTGGATCTTCACACAGGGCTGCCGAGGCTCGAGATGATGCTTGAAAAGCAGATCGCGCAAAAATGCCACGGCGTATTTGAAGGCAATCCATTTCAAATTGGTATTCCACTAGGTTATCTGGTGCTGCTGGATTATGAGATTCGCGATTTGACCGTTTTGATCGAAGCCAAAGCCAACCAGATTCCTGTTGATAAATACAGTGAATTCTTAACTTTTGACCTGATGAAATAATTATTAACGCACCAACGGAGAGAATATGTTCTATCCGCAAGAAATGACTGAGATCGAAATTATTGCACCCGCCAAAGACTTGATTGCCGTTACCAAGGCCTTGAGTGGACAAGGGATTTTTAGTCAGACCGATGTTAATTATTTGGGTACTGAAAAAAACCACCCCCAGGCAAACCTTTGGCAAGAAAAAGCAGCCGCCTATTCTGTCTTTGAGCGCAGACTTCATTCAATCCTTCTGTCTTTGGGTGTTGATAAAACAAACCCAAAACAACGCGATTATGATACGCTGATCGAAACCGAAAAAGCCAAAAGCACAATAGATGAGATTGAAAAACAGGTCAAGGAACTGGTTGATCAGATCAATCTTGAGACCAAGAAAATTGATCACCTGAAAACGGTTTTAATGCAGATCGAACCGCTTTCTGGCATTGATGTGGATTTCTCGCAATTACAGAATGCCAAATATGTGGCTTCCATCATTGGCATTATCCCCAATGAACACATTGAACGCCTCAGCACCAGTCTGGCCCGTATTCCCCATGAATTGTTCACCCTGAGTCAGAAACCGCAGAAATCCGTGGTTTGGCTGGCTGCCAGCCGTGATAATTCTGATATGCTTGACCGTGCAGCCAGGAGTGCTTACCTGGATCCGATCAGCCTTCCCCAGGATTTCAAGGGAACCCCTGCCCAGATCGTGGAATCGGTTAAAAAGACCATCCAGGAATCTGAAGCCAGGATCAAAGAACTCAAAGAACCGCTGGCTGATATCCGCAAGGCCAAAGAGACTGAACTTACCGATCTTTTATGGGATATTAAGTGCAGCCATTTGACCACCAACGCGATCTTGAAATACGGCCGGTTGAAATATACCTACATCATCGTGGGATGGGTCTTCTCATCCCAGGTCGAGAACTTGCGCAGCAAATTAAAGGCGATCACTGAAGACATTGTGATCGAAACACGTGCCACAAAACGTGAAAAAGACAGCAATGACGTACCCATTGCCTTAAGCAATCCGAAATTGCTGCGTCCCTTCCAGATGTTGGTCTCGAATTATGCTGAACCCAAGTACGGCGAATTGGACCCAACCCCGTTGGTCGCAATCCTCTTTCCACTGTTGTTTGGCACCATGTTTGGCGATGTAGGCCACGGCCTGGTACTGGCCGTTCTCGGTTATCTTGGAATGACCAAAAAGTTGAAATTCATGAAGGGTCTGGGCGGACTGAACCCGATCATCTTTGCCTGCGGCATCGTCTCCATGATCTTCGGCTTCTTATATGGCAGCCTCTTCGGATTCGAAGACATTCTTCCCGCCATCTGGCTCAGGCCTGGTGAAAGCATCATGACCATTTTGATCATCACCATCGTTGCGGGTGTGGTCGTGCTTTCAGTCGGTTATTTACTCAATATTTATAACCTAATCAAAATGAAGGATTGGCCATTATTATTCTTCGGCAAGAGCGGCGTAGCCGGGCTTTGGCTTTACTGGTCGATCATTGGCACCGGACTTGCCCTGGTTATGCCTCAATACGGCCTCCCTAAGATCCCGTTCATCATTGCAACAGTCATTGGTGTCATAGCTATTGGCGGCGCGGAAGTCTTCATCCGCCTCATGGAAGGCCACCGCCCATTACTTGACGGCGGCATCGGCATGTTTTCAGTGCAGGTCTTCTTTGAACTGCTCGAAGTCTTCATCAGTTACTTGAGCAACACGCTTTCATTTGTCCGTGTGGGCGCCTTTGCAGTGGCTCACGGCAACTTGAGCGGCGTGTTCTTCATCCTTGGCAGAATGGTCAGCCCATCTGAAGGCATAGGCTATTGGATCGTGTTCCTCATCGGTATGGTGTTCATCGTTGGCTTTGAAGGCTTGATCGTTGGCATCCAGACGATGAGACTTACGTACTACGAAATTTTTGGCAAGTTCTTTAACGGTGGAGGCAAGCGGTTCGAACCATTGTCTCTCCATCCAGCAGAAAACGATTAATCTATAAAGGAGAAACAAAAATGATTCTGATTATTGCAATTCTCGTTGGTTTGGTTCCCTTGATCCCTGCCGTTATCTTCTTTTTGCGCGACCGCAAAAATGAACCCGCACAAGCTACTCGCAAATTGATGTTCGGATTGAACGGATTTAATGCGATCGTTGGCTTGATGGTTGCTGGATTCGGTATCGTTTGGTTGGCTTCTCCGTCCACGGTTATGGCTGCTGGCTTACAAGAAGCAGCCGCTGCCGCACCTGATGCCTTCACCTCACTTGCAGCCGGCCTTTCCACCGGACTTGCCTGTATCGGCGCCGGTATTGCTGTTGCCAGCACTGGTGCTGCAGCCATCGGCGTTATCGCTGAAAAACCCGAATCATTCGGCCGTTCACTGATCTTCGTTGGTATGGCAGAAGGTATCGCCATCTACGGTTTGATCATCTCCTTCATGATCCTGAACCGGTAATCGGACATGAAAGTCCTTGTAATTGGTCATCCTCAAGCAGTATTGGGTTTCTCCCTGGCTGGTGTTCAGGGTATTGCTGTATCCACGGCTGCTGAGACTAACAAGGCACTTGATGCGGCGATGGCTTCGAGCGAAGTTGGCATCAT
>DAIEPS010000109.1 GCA_027348305.1 Anaerolineaceae bacterium
TGATGGTTTGATTAATATCCGTTTTGGCGTCAGTGAGTTTCACCACCGCCCTCACCTCTCTAACCAGTTCAACGTAAGATTTTGCACCGCTGACCATGACACTGGTCTCAGACAATTCTGCCGGGTTGGATTGGAACCCGACCGCGACTGAACCCTGGTTGATCACACGGATGTTGAATGACTTTGTTTCCAGGGGCTGCAGCAGCACACTCGCAGAACGTGGGGAATAGCTGCGAATCTCCACCGGGCGAATTCCCACCTGCACCTGGATGGGGACGGTGTGCTCACCCTCTCCCAAACCGGAAAGATCCATGATCGCCCTGACGGCTACTTTTTGAGAGGTCAAACTCTGCCAGATGGACGTTGGTGCACGCAAGGTGAGTGAGATATTCTCGGGAATTTCGCCGATGATGACCAGATCTGAACTTTGCCCAATAATCTCAACGGGTATCGCGGAGGGGTAGGCCTTCTCAATCGAGGGGTCAGCCGAGGTCACGGCCATTATCCAGACTGCCACAGCCAACACGAAAGCGGTCAGCAGCAGCGGCAATGTCTTCGCAAAAGAGCGCAGGGCTTTTAACATTATTTGATCCTCAGGTCGCCGTTGAAAAGGCTGCGCAGCCAGTCACTGATCTTAATCCGCGATCCGGCGCCTTCCGACGGACGGTAGAAAGCAAGTAATATGTTTTCGAGCCTCTCACTATCCAGGCGGCGGATCATGCGTCCGCTGTGGGCGATCGAGATCGAACCGGTTTCTTCAGACACCACGACAGTGATGGCATCAGTGGCTTCGGAGGTGCCGAGCGCGGCACGATGGCGCAAACCCATCTGACGTTCGGGGGATTTGGTTAAGATACCGCTGGCAGATAGAGGCATGACACAGGATCCCGCCACAATACGGTTATCCGCGATGATCACGGCACCGTCATGCAGCGGTGTATTGGGATAGAAGATCTGCAGCAGCAGTTCTGGGGTGACCGAGGCGTTCATACGAACCCCGGTCTTGGCGTAATCCTCAAGACTGTCGTAGCGCTGGATAACGATCAAAGCACCGTGTTCGCGGGCAGAGAGCCGGGCTGAAGCTGTGACAATGGCGCGGATGGTGCTTTCAATGAGCTGGTTCTGACTGCTGGACTGCGTGCGCATTACTTTGGGGGTTCCGGCGCGGCCGAGCTTTTCAAGTCCGCGTCTGATCTCGGGTGCGAATATAACGGGGATGGCAAACAACAGCGCAGGGACAATGGTTTTGAACAACCACGAAAACGCCGGCAGGTTGATCAGTGTGGTCAGCAGCGCTAGCACAATAACCATGAAGATCACGCCCCTCAAAAGGACCATGACCTGCGTATCTCTTAATAACAACAAGAAGGCGTACAAAACAGCAGTGACCAGGAACAGATCCAGCACACTGAGCCAGTTGAGCCTTTGAAAGAGATAAGCAATTTCGGTTAATAGATCAGACAAGTAAGAATTCCTTATGATCTCAAAGTTAGATGGGTCTCAAGACCCTGTCTTCTCTGAGTTGTTTGAAGAAAAGCGTCGTTCCGGCCGGCATGGATTCCTCAGCCGCTTCCTGCCAGGCCAACACATCCAAAGAGGAGGCTTCACGTTTCTCATACCCCAGGCTCGTCCATAAAACATCATGGTGAGCCAGGAGTTCAGGCACAAAGATCAATGAGGCTTCACACTGCAAATCTTTGGATGCTTTTTCCATCTCGTCGATCATCAGGGGCATGAATTGAGCGGGCGGTAAAGCGGAATCCAGGGCCAGTTCGGTGGTTCTGGCAACCAGGTTCTCGACCTGCCAGGCAAGGATGCCCATTGCATTTTGTTCGATCCTCAAGATCAGGTAAGCTTTTTCACCCAGCGTGATCTGGCTGCTGGTCACTGGCCCGCCGCTATATGCGCCATTCAACCGATTTAACACTTCAACAATTTCATCGATCTGTTTAGGGCCGGCGCGCTCAATGTTCACTTCACCCAATGACAGCTTCACCGGCTGCGAAACAGGGATCGGATGTGTATTGGCCGCAGGGACGTGCCGCTGCCAGGCAGAGGTTACCTGCTTCCAGGTGTCGTCAAAGGTGGTGCTGTTTTTGATCACCACCGCCGCCTCGGCAAACCGTGATTCCTGGGGCACCTGTGCAGCCATACGCTGTCGTGCCTCGGCTTCAGTCATGTTTCGATTGCGTGTCAACCGCGAGAGCTGCACTTCGGGAGGCGAATAGACTGCCCAGACAGCATCACAATCTTCGGCAAGATTACTTTCAAGCAGTTTGATGGCTTCGATCACCACGACTTTTTGGCTGGCGCGCCTAATGATGATATCCACGGCTTGTTCGACCAGCGGATGGATGATCGATTCCAACTTACTCAGAGCCTCGGGGTCATTGAATACGATACGGCCGAGTTTTTGCCTGTTGATCTGGCCTTCAGGAGTCAGGATGTAGGTGCCAAAGGTTTTGACGATCTCATCAAAACAGGGGGCGTCGCGCGAAATGGCGCGATGCGTAATGGCATCCGCGTCAATACCGAAAGCGCCAAGATGTTCAAGCATACGGCGGACAACACTTTTGCCCGTACCAATGCTGCCAGTCAACCCGATGACATACTTGTCAGCCCACTTCTTCATTACTCTCCCAAAGATCGAGAATTCCTGATGATTTGACCTATTACCATTTTAGTCATAGCGGATTGTATTGTCAAACAAGGGTTCATCGAGAAAGATCGAGAATGTTGATTCTCAATACAATTAACACTTACTTTATGTGCTATTGGTGACTATGGCATTAATGAACAATAAATCAATTTTCGACCTGGCTCACCCCTGGCTACCACTCGCTTCGCTCGGGTACGCAAAGTTCACGCCTCGCTCCATCCTGTGGATGGAGAGGGGTATTGAAGTGAAGCGAAATTTATGACTTTTTCATAAAAGTTTACTTGTAGATAAATCAAACAATCTCCTTAGGACTTGTAAAGGAGATTGTAAGCATTCTTTTTTTTTTGGAAGCTAACTGCCCCACACGGTTTTCAACAAATTCAATTGAGCTGCACGCTGAAAGCTGTCGCCGCCTTCATGGTTGTTGTAGGTGTAATAATTGATGGCCTTTTCACCCTGATAATGGTTATAGGCCGCGTAGACCGTGGATGGCGGGCAGATGGTATCCATCAGACCCACGGAGAAGAGCGCTTTTGCCCTGGCGCGGGCAGAGAAATTCACGCCGTCAAAATAGCTGAGCGTGTTGAAGACCTGTTCAACCTGGTCACGATGGCAGTGCAGATACTGTCCGATCTCACCATAGGGGAAGCCATCAGTGACTTCGGTGGCACGCCGGTAATGGCACAGGAAAGGCACGTCAGGCATGCTGACAGACAGGTCGGGAACCAGCCCGCTGACCGCCAGCGTGATGCCGCCGCCCTGGCTGCCCCCGCAGGCCGCAACCTTTGTGGGATCGACTGCAGGGTGGCTGCGGGCGGCTTCAACCGCACGCACCGCATCGGTGAAGACCCTGCGGTAATAATAGTTTTTGGGGTCAAGCACACCCTGAGTCATAAAACCGGGGTAGAACGGATTGGCACCCTCAAACAGATCAGGGGTGTCGCCGGGTTTCCAGTTTGAACCCTGTCCGCGGGTATCCATGACAAAATGAGCATAGCCCGCGCAGGCCCAGACGAGCCAGTCGAACACGAATCCGCGGCCGCCGCCGTAGCCAATAAATTCCACCACGCAGGGGATCTTCGCGGCGCGTTCTTTAGGCAGGATCAACCAACCTTTTACAGGCTGCCCGCCATACCCTGCATAAGTCACATCATACGTTTCAACCAGTTTCAAGCCGGCATCCACCGGTAGAAATTTGGCATTCAGCGGATGCTGCCTTGCTTCAGCCAGCGTGGAAGACCAGAAGCCATCAAAATCGGCTGGTTCAACCCGTTCCGGCTTGTAAGATTGAAGTTCTTTTAATGGAAGATCGTAAAAAGCCATATTTAATTCTCCAGAAATTTGATTGATTTTATTGTACTCCAACCAAAAATTTTCGCCATTTTTGTGCAGCGACTTGAAATCGCTCCGAAATAATAGGATAATGCTTATATGAATAGTAAGCATATAGGTGTCACCTTATCGGTAATACTGATTCTTTGCGTACTGACAGGCTGCGCTTCAATTCTCATCACGGATCAACCAACAGCTTCGGTCACACCCTTTCTATCCGAGACCCCGACGATCCAACCCACTGGCACGCCAGTTTTACCTCCAGTCGAAAAACCAACCCGGGCTGTTACACCGGCAGTATCAAAACCATTGGCGCTGCCCACTGAAGACGAAGCCTCCGCAAGATTGAGTGTGCCGGCAGGTTTCGCAATTCGCATTTACGCTCAGAACCTGCAAGGCAGGCCAAGGTTCATGACCTTTGGCCCTGATAATGCGCTTTACCTTTCGCTGACCAGCGGCGGAGCCATCGTGCGCCTGCCGGACGCCAACCAGGATGGTCTGGCAGATTCATCAGATGTGGTGATCAGCGGATTAAACCAGCCACACGGCCTGGAATGGTTGGGAGATTGGCTTTACGTGGCTGAGAATAACCGCGTTGAACGCTTCCGATCTTCATCGGGCAACGGCGTCTTCGACCAGCGCGAACTGGTTACGGATAACATCCCCGGCGGTGCTGGCCATTTCACCCGCACACTCCATTTTGGACCGGATGGGATGCTTTATGTCAGCGCCGGTTCATCGTGCAACCTGTGTGTGGAATCCGACCCGAGACGGGCCGCCATCCTGCGTTTCAACCCTGATGGCAGCATCCCGGCGGACAACCCCTTTGCCGATGATGCGGATGCACGCAAGCAGGCGGTGTGGGCATCCGGTTTGCGCAACAGCGTAGATTTTCTTTGGACGCCGACTGGTGAAATGTGGGCCAACATGAACGGACGCGATAACCTGTTGGATGCCAACGGCCTGCCGGACAGCCTGCCGCCAGAGGTGATTGTCTTCCCAATTCGAGCCGGGCAGTTTTACGGCTGGCCGTATTGTTATAACCCGGCCGCGGGCAGCAACCCTGGCGCTTCTCCACAAGTACTGGATACGCAATCGGGTCTATCCCTGCCCCAGGGGTTGGACTGCAGCCAGGCCGTCCCCGCGCTATTTGCGGATCTTGCCCATAGTGCGCCACTGGGCATGAGCCTCGGCAAGCCGGGGAACTTCCCCACTGCCTGGCAAAGCGACCTGTATGTGGCTTACCATGGTTCCTGGAATGTCCAAACTACATCTTCCATCCGTGATTGCAAGGTGGAAAGGATCGTCATTCAAGCGGGACTGCCCGTAAGCAGCGAAGATTTTGTCAACGGCTGGCGCGCCCCCGGCAGCAATTGCGGCGATGCCTCGACATACGGCCGACCTGCAGACGTGATCTTCGGGCCGGACGGCGCCATGTATATTTCAGATGATGCAGGCGGCAGAGTCTATAGAGTTATTTCGGTGCAATAAACCAGGAAGAATTACTCTTTAAGCCAACCTCTTTGGGCTGCTATGGCGATGGCCGCCGCACGTGAGTCCACGCCCAGTTTGCTGTAGATGCTGGCGAGATGGGCTTTGACAGTTCTTTCAGTGATGCCCAGCTTGTAAGCCACTTCCTTGCTGCGTTCACCCAGTGCGACCGCTTTGAGCACCTGCTGTTCGCGGTCAGTCAAAGTTATATCGTTATTGCCTGAGTGCGCGGGTTTTTCCACCTGGCTCAAGAGCCGGAGCATCGTCTCAGGCGTCAGCAATGTTTCTCCCCTGGCTGCGGCGCGGATGGCATTGAACAACGCCTCGCGGGTGGTGTCTTTGAGCAAATACCCTTTGGCACCTGCCTGCAGCCCGCGCAGCATCAATTCATCTTCATTGAAGGTGGTAAGGATAACCACCGCGATATCCTTGTAATCTATGCGCAGTTTTTCGATGGCCGTCAACCCATCCATTCCCGGCATACGAAGATCCATCAACACGACATCCGGATGCACCTGCGCGCATACCTGTAAAACTTCAGCGCCGTCACCCGCCTCACCCACCAGGTCGAAATCAGGCTCAGTTTCAAGGATCAGCCTCAATCCCTGGCGGATGATGAGATGATCGTCGGCAATTACGATTTTGATGGTCATAAGCAGGGAATCCTGACTTTAATGGTGGTACCTGTGCCTGGCTGACTAATCACTTGCATTGTGCCCTTCACCAGGCTGACCCGTTCTTGCATGCCGATCAAACCGTAGTGTCCGCTATCTGGCACACCAGCCGGATCAAATCCGCGACCGTCATCCTGAATTTCAAGCGCTAAAACATTATCCTGAACATCCACATTAACCCGAACCTTTTTTGCATCAGCATGACGGGTGATATTCATGAGGCTTTCAGTGACCACTCCG
>DAIEPS010000010.1 GCA_027348305.1 Anaerolineaceae bacterium
GAGACGGTCTTGGGTTCATCCAGGAACCTGGCTTCAAGCGCCGCACGGTAAGTGCATTCCCGCGCGCAGGCTTCGGCGCCGTAAGCCAGCAGTTTCACCGTGCCGATGGGGTCGCTGAAATTACGGTAGAAACCGACCTTCTCGAAGTACTGCTCCACACGCTGTTGGGCATAATTGATGTGCACCTGAGAGATGGGGTTGCCGGCGTAAGTGGTTTGTGAAAAGCGTTCGAAGATGGGCACGAACTCTTCGTAGACGGTGAACCCGTTGACGTTCAATCCGTCTGCCGAAGCGGGAGCAGCCGAAATTTCGCTGACTTTGAGCTCATTACCCAGCGGGTAGAGTGAGAAACTTTCATCCCCGGCGACCATGGGGTTCAGGCAAAGCCGGGCATTGACCGTATACTGGCATTGGCCGATGGGGTCGTCTTTCAGTTTTGAAATGGCAGGGCCGAGCACATCCTCGCCGCCGAGGCGGTTGTAAAAGGCGAGCAGCGGGGGTGAAACAGGGTAGGTCTTGCCGGAGGCAGCAGGCGGTACCGAACGTGAACAACCCGCCAATGATCCAAGCATGGCAAGTGTGAGCAACAGGGTTAGGAATGTCAGACTCTTTTTCTGCATCATATTCATAATGATTATATATGAAATGGATTATTCCCGCATGTCAAATGTGGGATTTTTCAAGCTTTAGCCACCCCCCGTGTTTTTGATGAGTAGACGAAACCTCGATAATCAAACTGCGGGGGTCTGCCTGAATGGCGTTGAACTGTTGATCTCCAAAAATTGGTGTCGCTGGTCTATTTGGAAAATAATATTTTTAAGGTTTCTAATCTGAATTTCACGGTTTTGTAAGGATGGATGTAATTAAATCTAAAAATGGTAGAATAAATTTACGAATATTTTCACGGGAGGAAAGCCATGACAGAAGCGGTGATCGTTGATGCACTTCGAACTCCGATTGGGGCCCTGGGTGGTGTATTGGCGCGCGTGAGGCCTGATGACCTGGCCGCGCTGGTGCTTTCCAAACTTGCCGAACGCAGCGGTCTTGACGTCTCTTCCATTGATGATGTTTACCTGGGCTGCGCCAATCAAGCGGGTGAAGACAACCGCAACATTGCGCGCATGGCCTCCCTGCTGGCGGGTTTTCCGGTCAGTGTGCCTGGTCTGACGTTCAACCGCCTATGCGCTTCGGGCTTAAGTGCGGTTAATGCGGCTTTTCATGCCATCAAGGCGGGTGAGGGTGAGATATTCCTTGCAGGTGGGGTCGAAAGCATGTCCCGTGCACCTTATTCACTGCCCAAAGCCGAAAACGGATTTGCTTTTGGCAATTTGACTGCCTATGATACCGCATTGGGATGGCGCTACCCGAATCCACGCATGGTAGAACTCTACGGCACCCAGGCCATGGGCGAAACGGCTGAGAATATTGCCGCCCAAACTGGCATCACCCGCGCGGAACAGGACGCATTCGCGGTTGAAAGCCACCGACGGGCCATTGCAGCCATGGATGGCGGCAGGTTTAAAGATGAGATCATTCCCGTGGCGGTGCCGCAGAAAAAAGGCGAACCGCTGATGGTTGAAACGGACGAGCGTCCGCGGCGCGACACGACCCTTGAATCCCTGGCGAAACTGAGGCCAACCTTCAGGCTGGACGGCAGCGTGACCGCCGGCAATGCTTCAGGGATGAATGACGGTGCTTCTGCATTGCTGATGATGAGCGACGAAAAAGCGAATAAACTTGGGCTCAAACCTCTGGTGCGCATTGTGGCATCCGCAACGGCGGGTGTGGAGCCGAGGATCATGGGCATGGGCCCCGTACCGGCCACTAAAAAGGCGCTAAAACGTGCCGGGTTGTCACTCAATGACATCCAACTGGCTGAGTTGAATGAAGCCTTCGCTGTGCAGGCGCTGGCAGTCATGCGTGACCTCGGTCTTGATCCATCCCTGGTCAATGTGAACGGCGGGGCGATCGCCCTCGGGCATCCGCTGGGATGCTCCGGCGCGCGCATCCTCACCACGTTGATCCACGAAATGAAAAAGCGGGCATCCACGGCCAGACGGCCATTCTTCGCTCTGGCAACCCTATGTGTGGGGGTCGGGCAGGGTGAGGCCACCATTGTCGAGTGGATCGGCGATTAAGCAACTCGGTCATTCAATATTTTTGCACTGGAGACTAAATGGCATCGGTTAAAGACACGGTTGATGCGCTGCGAATAGAATACAAGTTGTGGCAGGGGCTGCTTTTGAATTGCAAAGAAAAGCCCGAAGATTGCGCACCACGTGATAATGTTTGGACGCTAAAAGACGTATTGGCTCACCTGACCAGTTGGCAGCAAATTACGCTGGCCAGGCTGGTTGCAGCACGCCTGAAGGAAGAACCTGAATATCCTGACTGGTTCCCCGGTGCCGACCCCGAAACGGACGAAGAAACGGACCGCGTAAACGCAGCGATCTATGAAGCATATAAAGACCAGTCACTGACCGAGATCAAGAAAGAATGGGATCTGCGCTTTTCCGAGATCCTGCTGGTATGCCCATTAATATCCGACCAGGAATTTACTGACCCCGGAAACTATGCCTGGCTGCAAGGTTACCCCCTGCTTGCGGTGTTGGAAGGCACGTTGGAGCACCACCGCGAACACCGCGACTCGCTCACGGGCAAAAACACCCGCTAAACTGAAAGTTGAATACGGAATATCCTCTGATTAATGCCGATACGGAAGGAAATACGTATTGACAAGAGAAGGATTTCTGACACTTCACAAGAATGCCAAATCGGACGATAATGGTAATGATTTGAAGTGCCTTAATTGCCCTTCAGATCAATCACCCGGAAACGGGAATTTCTTTCAGGAGGTATGAATGCCCCTTAAGGGTCGGATCGTTGTCAACGAGAAGTATTGCAAGGGTTGCGAACTCTGTGTCTCATCTTGTCCGCAAGAAGTGCTGGCTCTCGCAAATGACCGTATCACTGCCAAAGGGTATCACCCTGCTTCATTGGTCGCGGATGGCTGTACTGGTTGTGGCATTTGCTCTGTCATCTGCCCTGATGCTGCGATCACCGTTTATCGTGAAAAAGCCGGCGTGAGCCGGATCCCCGCTTAGGAGGCGCTGCATGTCTCGAGAATTAATGAAAGGCAACGAAGCCGTTGCTGAAGCTGCAGTGCGTGCGGGTGTTGTTTCTTATTTTGGCTACCCCATCACTCCCCAAACTGAATTACTTGAATATATGTCCCGCCGAATGCCCGAGTTGGGAAGGGCTTTTGTGCAGGCTGAAAGTGAATTAGGCGCCATTAATATGGTCTACGGCGCCGCTTGTACCGGTCATCGTACGATGACTTCATCTTCAAGCCCCGGTGTCAGCTTGATGCTCGAAGGTGTTTCATACATTGCCGGCACGGAGCTGCCCATGGTGCTGGTGAATGTCATGCGCGGCGGACCGGGCCTTGGCAACATCGCTCCTGCACAATCTGATTACAACCAGATGGTGCACGGCGGCGGACACGGCGATTACCGCTGTATCGTGTTGGCCCCCTGCAGCGTGCAGGAATCCATCGACTTGACGGTATTAGCCTTTGACCTGGCCGATAAATATCGTTCCATTGTTGTTTTACTTACGGACGGCTCCATTGGCCAGATGATGGAAGCCTGCGAACTTCCCCCCATGCAGCCTTTGAAGACCAAGTTCGCCGATTGGGCGGTTCAGGGCGCGGAAGGCCGCGAAAGACGCTTTTTAACCTCCATCAACCTTGACCCGGCTGCACAGGAAGAAATGAATTACCGCCTGCTTAAACGCTGGGTAGAGGTTGAAGCCAACGAAGTTCGCTATCAGGAATACTTCATGGAAGACGCCGAATACGTGGTGACAGGTTTCGGCTCCAGCGCCAGGATCGCTTTAAGCGCCGTGCGCGCCGCCCGTGCTGAAGGCATCAAGGTAGGGCTGATCAGACCGATCACATTGAGCCCCTTCCCCAAGCAGGTTTATGCCAATCTCTCTGACAAGGTCAAGGGCATGCTGGTGGTCGAAATGAATGCTGGCCAGATGCTTGAAGACGTGATGGCTGCCAACCGCTACCGCATTCCCACTGAATTCTTTGCCCGCCTCGGCGGCGTCGTGCCTTTCCCTGATGAGGTGCTTGAAGAGATCCACCGTATGGTGGAAACACCGATTCCGACGGACAGTCATCCTCGCGACCGCTGGTTTGCCCGTGTAATGGCCAAAGGGTAAAGGAGAAAAGAATGGTATTGGACAACTGTGAACTTGAAACGACCGTTTTTGAACGACCTGACACATTGACCGGAGCCAACACCCATTACTGCCCCGGCTGCACCCACGGCATCGCCAACCGTTTGATCGCGGAAGTGATCGACGAGATGGGCATGCGCGAGAAAACCATCGGCGTGGCTTCTGTTGGCTGCTCCGTGTTTATCTACAACTACCTCAACATGGATTTTGTCCAGGCCCCGCACGGTAGAGCCCCCGCCATGGCAACCGGAGTCAAACGCGTGCTGCCTGACCGCATGGTCTTCACCTATCAAGGCGACGGCGACCTGGCCTCCATCGGTATGACAGAAATTGTCCACGCCGCTGCCCGCGGCGAGAACATCACCGTCTTCTTCTTGAACAACACAAACTACGGCATGACCGGCGGACAAATGGCGCCGACAACCATGCCTGGGCAAAAAACCACTTCTTCGCAAAACGGACGTGACGTCGAAACCCAGGGCTACCCCATCAGGGTGTCCGAAATGTTCTCCAAGCTGGACGGCGCTTCTTACATCGTGCGCCGCAGCCTGCACGATCCCAAGAATATCCGCATGGCCAAGAAGGCCATCCGCATGGCCTTTGAAACACAGGTGCGCGGGTTGGGCTTCTCAATGGT
This sequence comes from Anaerolineaceae bacterium, assembly GCA_027348305.1. GTDB lineage: Bacteria > Chloroflexota > Anaerolineae > Anaerolineales > Anaerolineaceae > UBA6107. The sequence continues at coordinate 4,883 of DAIEPS010000010.1, forward strand.
GGAGTTGCTCTCGATCTGCCCGACTAACTGGGGCATGACACCCAAGACTTCCATCCAATGGCTGGAAGAAAGAATGATCCCCTATTATCCACTGGGCGATTACAAGGTCCATCCGGCTTTGGCCGAGATCAAACTCTAGGCGGAGGCAGACATGCAGACAGAAGTGATTATTGCAGGGTTTGGCGGCCAGGGCGTGCTCTTTGGCGGTCAATTGCTGGCTTATGCAGGTTTGGATGAAGGCAAGCACGTCACCTGGATCCCGGCTTACGGGCCTGAAATGCGCGGTGGAACAGCCAACTGCACCGCCATTGTTTCTGACGAAGAGATCGGTTCACCGCTGGTGCGCTACCCCGCGGCCATTATCGCCATGAACCGGCCCTCGCTGGATAAATATGAGAACCAGGTAAAACCCGGCGGCCTGCTGGTGGTCAATTCCTCCATGCTGGATAGACCCGTGAAACGCACCGACATCCGCGTGCTCGAAGTGGATGCTGGCGATGTGGCTGAAAGATTGGGCGACAAACGCATGACCAACATGGTCCTGCTCGGGGCACTGCTGGCCAACCTGCCGGTGCTGCCCATGAGCGCCATTGAAAACGCGCTGAAAGTGCATCTTCCTGAACGGCATCAGCGGCTGCTTCCCAAGAACTTTGAAGCCTTAAGGGAAGGCGCCAAATATAAAGTGAATTAGTTATAGATGCTGTCTCGAATGTCAGGTTTGTAGGGTGGGTTCGGTTTCGCGGTCTTCGCGCCCCCGAGCGAAGCGAGTGGGGTTGAACCCACCTTTTTATAAAACACAAGTTTCTCATAGGGTGCATCCCGTTTTGTGGGATGCACCAAAAATTCATTATCTGATTTGGAAAAATTGAAGCAAGAAAAGAGATTCCAATAACACATTTTTGGTTAATGGTGCATCCCAAGCGCAGGGATGCACCCTACCTCTCTTTATCGACAAAAAACAATAACATTCCAAAAATCAAAAGGAATTATCATTTGACCATGTCTGGTTACTCGAACAAAATTCCCTAGACATGGTTCCCTGACCGTGATAAAATCTGAATCGTTCGTTAGTGGGGGCTCGTACAATGGCAGTACTGCACACTCTGGATGTGCATATAGAGGTTCGAATCCTTTGCCCTCAGCCTCACCATAAAGCACCCAGTGATTCTTCACGGGTGCTTTATCCTTATATAACTAGGAGTGTCTCTTATGACCAATGAACCTGTTACCGTACCCAGCAATTTCATCGTTGAGGCTGTTGAAGAAGATTTGAAATCGGGTCGGTTTGATCACGTTCAAACCAGGTTTCCGCCAGAACCAAACGGATACCTGCACATTGGTCACGCAAAAGCCCTGTGCATCGATTTTGGTATAGCAGAAACCTTTGGCGGCGTATGCAACCTGCGTTTCGATGACACCAATCCCGTCAAGGAAGAAACCGAATACGTGGATGCCATCAAGGAAGACATCCAATGGCTGGGGTTCAAATGGGGGCAGGAACTCTACGCCTCTGATTATTTTGACCAACTGTATGACTTTGCCATCGAATTGATCAAGAAAGGCAAAGCCTACGTGGACGATCTGACTGCAGATCAGATCCGTGAATATCGCGGCACCCTGACCGAACCGGGCAAAGACAGCCCCTGGCGCAACCGGTCAGTCGAAGAAAACCTGGCCCTGTTTGAAAAGATGCGCAGCGGCGAATTTGCTGAAGGGGCCTGCGTGTTGCGTGCACGCATTGACATGGGCTCCAGCAACATCAACATGCGCGACCCAACCATGTACCGCATCATCAAAACACCCCATCACCGCACCGGCAGCAAGTGGTGTATCTACCCCATGTACGATTTTGCCCACGGACAATCGGATTCAGGCGAAGGCGTCACACATTCACTCTGCGACCTCGCTTACGAAGACCACCGTCCGCTGTATAACTGGTTCCTGGATGAGTTGGGATTGTTCAAGACCCGCCAGATCGAATTCGCCCGGCTGAACGTGACTTACACCATCATGAGCAAGCGTTTTCTCAGGCAGCTCGTGACGGATAAATTCGTCAGCGGCTGGGATGACCCCCGTATGCCGACCCTTGGGGCCATGCGCCGCCGCGGATACCCTGCGCAGGCTGTACGCAATTTCATTGACCAGGTGGGCGTAGCGAAAAACGAGAACCTGATCGATGTCGGGCTGCTCGAATTTAATGTGCGCGATCTGTTGAATAAATCCGCCAGGCGTGTGCTGGCTGTGTTGAATCCGGTCAAGGTGGTGATTACCAACTACCCCGAAGGCCAGGTGGAGCAGCTTGAAGCCATCAATAACCCCGAAGATCCCTCCGCCGGCACGCGCACGTTGCCATTCTCCCGTGAGATCTACATTGAACAGGATGATTTCAGAGAAGTGCCGCCTCCCAAGTACTTCAGATTGACCCCGGGCCGAGAAGTGCGCCTGCGCTATGGCTACATCATCAAGTGCCAAGACGTGGTCAAAGATCCCGTGACCGGTGAGGTGACCGAGATCCACTGCACTTACGACCCTGAGACCCGGGGAGGCTATGCCCCTGACGGCCGCAAAGTGCAGGGCACCATCCATTGGGTGTCTGCCAGTCACGCTGTGAATGCTGAAGTGCGCATGTATGACCGTTTGTTCACGGTTGAGAATCCGAAAAAGGTGGATGAAGATAAAACTTATTTGGATTACGTCAATCCCGATTCTTTGAAGGTGCTTTCTGATTGCAAGCTCGAGCCAAGTTTGTTGAATGTCACCATGGGTGAGCAGTTCCAGTTTGAACGCAAGGGTTTCTTCTGCGCTGATCAGGATTCAAAACCTGGAAAGCCCGTGTTTAACCTGACTGTGACATTGAGAGATTCATGGGCCAAGATCGAGAACAAATAGCCAGATAAAACCTATCCACTTTATTATGTTATACTCAAAAACAGGGCAGACTCACCATCTTTTATTGGGCTGCCGCCAGGCTTCTCAACATCTCAGAATTCGTTGCCGATGAATAGCATGGAGAAGATGGTTTTTTCTTTACTGTTTTTTTCAAAAGAATGAACGATAATTCTGTTAAGATCAATGAAGTGGATATTTCTTTATGAGTAAGCGGGGAAGGGGTTAAATGAAATCCAGACCTTCGCTAACCGCGGATCAAGCCATCCAACCCTTGTTGGATTCTTTCGATTCAAACACTGCGATATTGGATGAAGAAGGCACAATTGTCCTCGTCAACCAGGCGTGGCGTGACTTTGGCAAAGCGAATGGCTATCGGGATAAAGATTTTGGTGTTGGCAAGAATTATTTGAACTTATGCGATTCCATCATGGGGGTTGGCGCCACGGAGGCTCATCTTGTTGCAGAGGGGATTCGAAAAGTACTTGCCGATGAAGTTAAAAAAGATTACGTTGACTATCCTTGCCACAGTCCCAGTGAAAAAAGATGGTTCAGGGTAAAGATTGCCAAATTTGAGTTGGATCAAAAATTCATCATTTTGACCCACACGAATATTTCAATGAGCAAAGTTGTCGAAGACAACCTGGCTGAAACTGAGCATCTGTTTGCCAGGGTGATCGGGCAATCCACAGAAGGGATTGTCATCATTGATCAGACTGGGAAGATCGTTGAATGGAACCATTCTGAGGAGATCATTACAGGCCGCTCACGCGAAGAAACCATCGGCCGTTACATGTGGGATGTGCAGGAAGAATCACGTGCGGCAGGCACGACCAAAAAACTTGTTGAGATAATGAAAAAGGGGATCCTGGAATTACTCGAAAACGGAACTTCATCCTGGGCTGGAAAACCAAGTGAAGCCATCATCAGTAAACCAGATGGCACCCAGGTAACCATTGAAAGTGTGATCTTCCCGATCAAACATAATCACGGTTACATGGCTTGCAGCATCAGCCGTGATGTGACCGAATTGAGAAATTCCAAGAAGGCGCAAGAAGTCTCTGAAAGTCGATATCGCACTTATGTCAATTACTCCCCTGCGATTGCCTTGATCATTGATCAAGAAGGAAATTTTATAGACGTAAATCCGCAGGCTTGTGCGAGCCTGGGTTTTTCTCAATCTGAATTCTTGAAAATGAATATGATTCAATTGATCCCCGAGGAAACCCGTGGTCAATCTTATGAGTTACTGGAAAAATTACAAAAGGATGGAAAAGCCTCTGCTGAAATTCAAATTTTGAATAAAAAACACGAGAAAATCCATCTTTTTTCAAACGCCGCATTATTACCTGATAATTCGATCATGATCCTGTGCAACGACATTACTGAATTAAAAGAATTTCAAACCAAATTGCAAGAGAGTGAAGCATTTTTAAATAATATTCTTGATAATATCCCTTCGATGATCACGGTTAAAGAAGCAGCAACATTGAAGTATTCCAAAATTAATCGACCTGTGGAAGAGTATCTCAAGACACCGGGCAATGAGATCCTCGGAAAAACCGTGCATGACCTGTTTACCCCTGGTGAAGCCAGGTTTTACACTGAACAAGACGAATTAACCCTGAAAGAAAAAAAGATCGTAGATATTCCCATTGAAAATATATTTACAAAAGACAACAAACAAAAATTCTTCCACGAGAAAAAAATCCCCATGTATGATGCGGAGGGTCGACCAAGTTTCATATTGAGTATCTCCGATGACATAACCGAACAGATCCAGTTGGAAAATGATGCAAAAACCCATTTGGATAAGCTTGATGCCATCAGCAAATTGACCACCAGGATGCAAACACCTTCATCCCTGGATGAACTGCTGCCCGTATTGCTTGATATATTTCTTGAGACGGTCAAAGCCCCCATGGGAAGTATCTGGATCTACCAGCCTGAACGGGATGAGCTTGTGCCAGTCTATTATTCGGGCGGAGGCAGCGACAACCGGGTGCTAGTTGACGAGCCACTTAAGCCCGGCAAGGGTATTCCAGGGATGGTCTTTTTGACCCAGGAACCTTATGTTTCGCAAAACTACAATGAGGATTCGTTGATAACTGAAAGCAAGAGGGGAAGGTTGCACAATCCATTAGGTGGTGTTACCCTGCCGCTCCGCACGACGAACAGCGTGATTGGTGTGTTCAATATCAGCACCGACACTGAAAGAGTGTTCACCGATGATGATATCAAGCTGCTGACAACTCTGAGCGAAATTGCCGGTAATGCCATTCAAACCATTTCCTTGAAGGAACAGACTGAACAAAGACTCATGCGATTGTCAGCCTTGAGTTCAATTGACAGGGCGATCTCATCAAGTTTCGACATGATGGTGAGCCTCGAAATTTTGGTGAGCAACGTGATTTCCCAACTCAATATGGATGCTGCTGATGTGCTTTTGTATAATCCCCATTCGCAATTATTGGAATATTCAACCGGCCAGGGATTTTTAACCAACGTTATTGAATCTGCTGTTTTGCGTTTGGGTGAGAGCCTGGCTGGCAGAGCTGCGGTTACTCGTGAAATGGTGACGGTGAAGAATCTTGTCGAATCAAATATTGCGTTCGCCAACCAACAATTGGCAATGGAAAATTTCGTGAGCTATTATGGTGTACCGCTGGTGGCAAAGGGAGAACTCAGGGGCGTTTTGGAAGTTTTCAGCCGCACCCAGCATACCCCTGATGATGATTGGGTTAACTTTCTGAAGTCGCTTGCGGAACAGGCCGCCATCGCTATTGATAATACCGAAATGTTTGAGAACCTGCGCCGCTCCAATATGGAACTCGTCATGGCTTATAACGCCACCATCGAGGGTTGGTCGCACGCCCTTGATCTGCGGGATAAGGAAACAGAAGGCCACACCCTGCGTGTGACTGAGATCACTGAGAGATTGGCAAGGGCGTTTGAGCTTCCCGAAAACCAGATCAAGCATATCCGTTGGGGAGCTTTGCTGCACGATATTGGTAAAATGGGCGTGCCTGACGGAATATTGCTAAAACCGGGTCCGCTGACGGATGAAGAATGGGTGGTGATGCGCATGCATCCCAATTATGCTTTTGAAATGCTGGCTCCCATCAGCTATTTATCCCAGGCGGTTGACATTCCGTATTGCCATCACGAAAAATGGGATGGCACAGGCTATCCGCGTGGATTGAAGGGTGATCAGATACCGCTTTCGGCCAGGATTTTTTCCGTGGTGGATATTTGGGACGCCCTGAGCAGCGACCGCCCCTATCGAAAAGCCTGGCCGCATGAAAAGGTCATGGAACATATCCGTTCGCTCTCTGGCACTCACCTTGACCCCAAAGTGGTGGATTTATGCCTTGCTTCAGGTGTATTAGCTGAAAAAATTAGATAACCTGAAATTAATTGATCCAAAATACTTCCAACTTCCACCACCGCAGCCTTTATAATTGGTGAGCGATCCGATCATTGAGATTGCGCCTTTATATGGGAGGCAAATATGATAGATTATCCGATCACTCCAAACATGCTGCGAACCATCCAACAAGCCCTGGCTGAAGACATTGGCACGGGGGATGTGACTTCGAACGCCATTATCCCTGCGGATGAGCGGCTCAAGGGTCATATCATCGCCAAGCAGGAGGGAGTGATCTCAGGTTTATTGGTGGCACAGGCGGTTTATCATGCCTGCGATGCCGGCATCGAGATCCGCATGACAGCCGAAGAAGGGCAGCAAGTGAGCAAGGGGCAGGAGCTTATGGTTTTGGCGGGTTCGGCGCGCTCTCTGCTGACGGCTGAACGAACCGCATTAAATTTTATGGGGCGCATGTCAGGCATCAGTACCATGACTAACACCTTTGTGGATGCGGTAAAAGGGACTCGGGCAGAGATCCTCGATACGCGCAAGACCGTCCCCGGTTTGCGTGAATTTGACAAACTGGCTGTGAAACTGGGCGGCGGAACCAACCACCGTATCGGGCTTTATGACATGGTTCTGATCAAGGATAACCACATTGATTTTGCCGGTTCGATCGAGAAAGCAGTTCAGTGTGCCCGAAGTGCAACCCGCGATTTGGAAATTGAAGTCGAAACACGCACACTTGATGATGTGGCCATTGCCCTTCAACTGGGTGTGGAACGTATCATGCTCGATAACATGACTTGTGAAATGATGAGCCGGGCTGTGAAATTGAATAATGGTCAGGCCAAACTGGAAGCCTCGGGCAACATCACCCTGCAGAACATTCGTGAGGTGGCGCAAACCGGAGTGGACTATATTTCTATTGGCGCACTCACCCATTCAGTAGTAGTATTCGACGTTAGTTTTGATTATCTGGAGAAACCAGGCAGGCACGAATGACAAATGAAGAAATGTATCAGAATCTAAAAGAAAAACTGGCAGACATAGTGCCAGATGTGGAATTACGTTACAAGGCTGAACTGGCCGTTCAGATCAACGCGTTGAAGAAAGAAAAAAATGCCGTGATCTTGGGCCATAATTACATGGATCCGGTTCTGTTTCACGCGGTGACCGATATCAAGGGAGATTCACTTGAATTAAGCCGCAAAGCCGCCGAGACCGATAAGTCGATCATCCTCTTTTGCGGGGTTAAATTCATGGCTGAAACGGCCAAAATATTGAATCCCACAAAGACGGTGCTCATCCCTTCGTTGGCGGGGTGTTCGCTGGCAGCCAGCATCACCGCCTCGGATGTGAGAGGCTTAAAACAGCGCTACCCGGGGGTTCCCGTGGTGACCTACATCAACACCTATGCGGACGTGAAAGCCGAGACCGACATCTGCTGCACCTCCGGCAATGCCGTGGCGGTAGTGGAGTCACTGCACTCCGACACGATCATCTTTTTACCTGATGAATACCTGGCCAGCAATGTAGCCAAGGAGACCGGCAAACACATCATCTTCCCGAGTTTGAACAGCGTGCAGCCCACCAATGAATCCTTGCTGGATGTGCAGATGGTTGGCTGGCGCGGACGTTGTGAAGTGCACGAGAAATACACCGTGCAGGATATCGCCAATGTGCGCGAACAGTATCCGGATGTGCTCATCATGGCGCACCCTGAGTGTAGCCCTGAAGTGGTTGCGGCCTCTGATTTCTCCGGCAGCACATCCGCCATGATCAAATACATCCAGCACACAAGCGCTCCGCGCTACCTGCTGCTGACTGAATGCTCCATGGGTGACAACGTGGCCGCTGAAAACCCGGAAAAAAACATGCTGCGCTTATGCAGTGTGCGCTGCCCGCACATGAATCAGATCAGCATGGAAAACACGCTTGAAGCCTTGCAGAAGAACCAATATGTCATTGAAATTCCAGAAGATATCCGCTTGCGAGCCTACCAGGCTGTTGAACGCATGTTACATATAGGATAGAAAACTATGCAGAATTCAGACGTCCTTATCATTGGCTGCGGCATCGCGGGCGCATCAGCAGCCTTAACCCTGGCAAAAAACCCTGATCTCAAGATCACCATCCTCACGCGTGAAAAAGACCCGCAGGAATCCAATACGCGTTACGCGCAAGGCGGCATCATCGGGCGGGGAGAGAATGACAGCGCTGAAATTCTGGCCAAAGACATCGTCGCGGCGGGGGCAGGCGCCGCATCCCCTGAAGCAGCACGCATCCTCGCGGAAGAGGGACCGGGCATCATCCAGGAGTTGCTGGTCAACCTGGCCGGCATAAAATTTGATACAGGCTCAGACGGCGGACCGGAATATACGCTTGAAGCGGCGCACTCTTGCCGTCGCATCCTTCATGTGGGGGATGGCACCGGGCAGGCGATCATCACGGGTCTGCTCGAGGCGATCAAGAAATTTCCGAACATCACAGTCCTCAACCATCTCACGGCTGTGGATCTGATCACTTTTCCACACCATTCACGCGACCCTTTAAAAGCGTATGACCCTGTAACCTGTCACGGCGCTTATGCTTTTGACCGTAAGGAACGCACCGTCCATCGCTACTTTTCTGCGGTCACAATCCTGGCAACTGGCGGCATCGGGCGCATCTACATGAACACAACCAACCCTGCGGGTGCACGCGGTGACGGGCTGGCCATGGCGCACCGCGCCGGGGCGCGTATTGAGAACGCCGAATATGTGCAGTTCCATCCCACCTCACTTTCTACACCAGGTGCCGAGGGGTTCTTGATCAGTGAATCGGTGCGCGGAGAGGGTGCCATCTTGCTGACCCCCGATGGACGTCCGTTCATGGCGGATTATTCCCCTGAATGGAAAGACCTGGCGCCGCGTGATGTGGTCGCCCGCGCCATCCATCATCAGATGGAAACACACGGCTACTCGTTTGTTTTACTGGATCTTGCTTCTCACATGGAAGCCGAGGCTATTAAACATCGGTTCCCGAATATCTACAAAAAATGCCTTGACCACGGCATTGATATCACCAGTGAACCCATCCCGGTGGTGCCGGCGGAACATTATTTCTGCGGCGGCGTGCTCGTGGATGGCTGGGGGCAGAGCAGCATCGAAAACCTGTACGCGTTGGGTGAATGCAGTTGTACCGGTCTTCACGGCGCCAACCGTTTAGCCTCCACTTCGCTTCTTGAAGGTCTGACCTGGGGCTACCGTGCAGGCAAGAATATTGCCGAGAGATTGGATGGCTATTCCAGTTTTGAGTTCAAACATGCTGCGGAGGTCCCCTCATGGGATGAGAGCGGTTTGACCGCAGAAGCAGATGCCGCCTTGATCCAGGGCGACATGCAGACCATTCGCAACATCATGTGGCATTATGTAGGGCTTGAGCGTAACACCGAAAGGCTTTCACGCGCCATCCGCGAATTGCGGCACATGTGGAGCGAGATCGAGACTTTCTACCGCACCACCCGCCTGAGTGATGGATTGATCGGCTTGCGCAACGCGGTTGAAGTGTCATTGATCATTGCCCACGCCGCGCTGCATAACCGCCAGAGCAGGGGCTGCCACTATCGTGAAGAAGCAGTCGACCACGACGGCGACCGGTTGATATAAAATAACAACCTCCCTCTGTCATCGCGAGCATTGCCAGACTTACCATTAACGGCGGACACTTGGCGTAAGCCAAAGATAAATCATTCAATCACATCGTCAATGTGAAGCACAAAGTCCCCGTAGGGGAATCCCCAACCCAATTAATATTTAAACTGACCCCCGCGGTTTTGGTAAACAGGCAAAAACTTGATAACCAAACCGCGGGGGTCTAGATCTTGATCCCCAAGCCAAATCCCCTCTGTCATCGCGAGCATTGCCAGACTTAATTTCAATGGTTATCATTCAGTAACTCGTAGGGTGTGGTCAACGACCCATTGATTATTTCTGAAATCACATATTTGTGGAGGGGTCGTTGCCCCACCATAAAACAAGATTATCGTTTTTCAATTTACTTAGAAAGAAGAATTAAATTCAGACCCCCGCGGTTTTGCTGGATAGAGGAGAACTCAATAATCAAACCGCGGGGGTCTTGAGTTTAAGCGATCCCCAGCCTTTATTTCTTCAGCAGTGCATCGGTTAGCCACGATCTAAAAGGTTCCTTCACCGGCAGGGCTGTCTGCCAGCCGGTCTCATCCAGGTCTTCATATCGGGCAGTAACCAGGTCATTGAGATACGCCGGCTTGCTTTGTTCGTCCATGCGGTCGATCAGGTGAAGCGGAAAATTGTACTCATTGGGCAGAAGCTTGATCTCATCCCGTTTGCAAAGATTCAAAATCGTGGCGGCCAGAACGGCCTGGTGCAGGTAGATCTTGTAGCGCTTATCCTGCTCAAAAAACTCCTGCATACGAGGGTCTTGATACAGCCCCGCGAAATTATCGCGCCAGCGTCTCAGGATTCCGGTTTGAGGGTTCACCGAGATCAGACCCGCGTTAAAATGCGGACGAATTTGCACTTTATCCACCACAGTGTTCATCGCAAAAATATGGCTTTTCGAAACATGACAGTGTGAGAAGATCATCTGCCAGAAACCATCTGCGGCCTGGTCCATGCGGGAGCTGATGTTTTGAATGTGGACAGGGGGAATAGCGATCTTCACACCTTCCTTGAGGATCAACGCCTGCGGTTCCTTTATCACAAGCGTATCCGTGTCCATCCAGACCAGTTGCGGGGCGAGGGCATCTGCCGCAAGCAGTTCAGCCTCAGCCGCGATAAACACCTTGCTGGCAAAGGGGAATCCGGCAGCCTCTTCAGGGATCGTGGAAGCGAAACGGATGAAGTTCGGGTTGGCGGCGAGGATTTCCGCTCCAGGTTGTCTGGCTGGCAGTTCGAAGATCCAGTGCAGGCATTCATTGAAATGGCCGCTAAAACGGACAAGGTTTTTGGCGAGAAGGGCGGCTTCGCGGGTGTTTACCCCCGGTTGGTAATAAAAGGCAATTATGCTATCAGAATTCTTGGTCATCTTGAACCTTCCATAAAACGTGAACTTATCAGACCTTCTGTGGTTAAAATAATTATCTCACCGGTTCATCGAAATCGCTCCAGGATCGGTGACCATTAATCATTCCGTAATGTCGAACCATAGATTTTATTATCGATCTTTCTTGAATCCAACGGGTTCAATGATCGTAAAGACAACCATTTTTTGATTTACAGGAATTGAATTACATGTCGAAGTAAAGCATCGCCTGGAGAATGCTTTGAGGAAATGAGCAAACATCCCCTGTGCGTTTTACTCGGCGGGAGCTTTTTTTTGGCGAAACAGGCCAACCAACCAGACAAAAAAGCCGGAGACCGGGCTCAAGATCCAACTGATCAAATCATTTATGATCCCAAATCCGCGGCTCAACCACATCAAAACGGGCCTGATGACTCTTACAAAAGGCAGATGTGCATAAGCCAGCGACAATAAAATGGTGAGCAAAGAGATCCCAAAACGTGTCCAATCGCCAATTTCGATGTGTGCCAGGTCTTCAAGCAGCAGTTCAATGCCGATGTTCAACACCAGGATATAAGCTGCAGTTTTCAAGATCGGTTCCTTTTCGACCACATAACTGAATACCCCCGCGGCAAAACGCATCAATAAAATACCTATGGCAACACCGACCATGACCACCCACAATTTATCCGAGAGTGAAACAGCAGCCACCACGTTATCAAGACTGAAAGCCAGGTCCATTAATTCAACACTTAATACAGTCATCCAGAAGGTGCGTACTTTGACGTCTTGCATTTCTTCATCTTGGCCGCCTGCATAGCCATAGGCGCTAAGATCATCCAGGGCGAGTTTGATCAGGTAGGCTGCGCCGATCAGTTTTAACCAGGGGTTGGCAATGATATAACTGGCCAGCACCAGCATGATTCCGCGGCCAATATATGCTCCCAATAAGCCGACCCTCAAAGCAGCTATTCTTTGGGGACCAAATAACTTGTCCATGGCATGTCCGAATTTCTGCATGCCTTTCGGCCATGGAATTGCCTCGGTAGCTGATAATGGAATCACCATTGCTCCGAGCACCGCCGCATTGTCGATTGATAAGATACCTTCCAGAAAGATCAATTGGATGATGATGACGATGAATGACCAATTCATTCATTACTCCTCATTTTTCAAATTAATATGCATCTTGTTGTTGGGAGTAACAAAGATGATATATTCTCTATCCATTGCGTGATTAATATACCAATTTGAGTAATTATAGACGGATTATTAGGAAGAGCAACAAAAATTTGGGGGTCATTATTAATTATAAGACAGGTCAATTTTAGCTTTTTCAAAATCTGTCGAGAATATGCTTAAATACAATTGAATTGGCAGTTCAAGGATGAACGCCAAAAATGTTCAAGGATGGACAAAATGAGTGATACGATTGAAAACACTATCACTGATGTTCGTATGGCTTATCACTTAATGCTGCACTCCAAAATCGCCGAAGCCAAATTGAAAGGGGATAAACCCGCAGAAAAAGCTGCTGCATCTGATCTCGAAAAAGATGATGCGCAGATCAGCGATGCCGGAAAAACCGCACAATCTTCACGGGCTGTCCCTGTTGGGGGGGTTATTGATGCAAACGTGGATATTTCTCTGGCTGATCTCTTCAAAAAGATCTACGGCCCCAAAGAAGCTCCGCAGCAATCTGGCCAATCAAAAGTGATCGAGTTCATCCAAACGATCGAGACAGAAACCTCCTTGAATTACTATAATCTTGAAAAAGTGGATGGTCTGGTGGTTAGAAACAAGAACCTGGCCGAAACTGATCGCTACCGGTTTGAGTTCATCAACGGTTCGACCCTGAAGATCACTGACAAGTGGAGCGACAAAAGCACCACGATCTGGGGTGATCCACATGTGGATAACTCAGACCAGGAAGGCGAGCAAAATGGCGACTTCAAAGACCTGAAGGGCAGCGATAAATATACAACCTTCATGCTTTCAGATAACACACGTATCACCTTCACTGCGCTCGACAGTGGAATCATCGAGCAGGTGGATATTTTTAATGGCAATCAACACCTGACCGGCATAGGTGCCGGCTCCAAGAGTTGGGATGATAAAAACGGACTATTTGCAGAGTCAGTCACAAATGATGCAGTATCCGCCTCGAGTGCTGTACCGGTTGGTGATACAGTCTATGCCGGCGGAGACGGCAACGATTGGTATGACGCCGCACGGAACCTGGTTTGGGGCAAGACCACGGGGCCGATAGTTACCGCCAGGCCTTCAAGCTTTGTTGAATTCACCTACAACCAAAGCATTACCCAGCAGTTATCCATCCTGCAGGTTAACCAACAGGTTTAACGCTTCGCAGGTATCAGCCAGGCCGGATGTTATTCTTCAAGACGGAGAAATGACATCCGGCATTTGTTTGGAATTAAAAGATTATTTACAGCGAATTTATCTATTATTTACCTGTCTTTATTGATTGACGATTCCAATAACCCTACAATTAGAAACGGTAAATAGCGATTCTTCAAACCTTGCATTAATACATCAATCCATTTATCGATAACCGGTCATCCCCTCACATTTTAGGGGCTTCTTATTAGATTAATTGTATGGAGTGTGGATATGAGCAATGGAAAAGGGTCTGGAAGACGTTTATGGACGGATTGGCGCATCGGGGGAAAAGTCATTAGTGTGGTTCTGGCAATTTCTTTGATCAGCGTTGTTGTATTATTAACAGTCAACTATCTCACCAATGTTCGTGAAACAAACAAAACAGCCGGGGAACAACTCTTGGTCTTGGGAGACGAAGTGATGTTAAGGGCTGCCAACCAGGTTTTCGGTGAGGTGACCGTTCTTGAAACGCTTGCCATCTCACCCAATTTGGTTGATGCTGTCAAACAGGCGAATCTCGATCGGGCAGCTTTAACTGATGCAGAGATCAAGGCATTGGATCAAGCCTGGATCGATAAGAGCCCAAGCATGGATGCGACGGTCAACGAAATATTGAACAATCCATTGACCTCTTATCTTAAAAAATTTATGAAATCCAACCCTCAAGAAGTTGAGGTGTTTGTGACAGATCAAAAAGGTCTGAACGTGTCTATGACAGACCGTACCAGTGATTTCTTGCAGGGTGATGAAGATTGGTGGAAGTCTGCTTATGCAGATGGCAAAGGCAACCCCTATGTCGCATCAGTAGAGTTTGATGAAAGCACCAAAGCCTACGCAATGAACATTGGTGTCCCCGTTTTCGACCCTCAAACCAACAAGGTTATCGGCATTGTACGCGGAACCCTTGATGTTTCATCCCTGATCCAAACGCTTGGAACAGTAAAAGTGGGTGAGACTGGCAATGCCACCCTGATCGATGCAGACGGAAACATCCTTTTCAATGAAGACCCCGCCTTGACCATGAAACCAGCGACACCTGAGATCATGGCGTTATTCGCAACGGGTAAGAGCGGCTGGACAAAAGGAACTGATCTGCAGGGTAAACCTTCGATCATGGCTTACAGTGAGTTAAGCGGCGATAAAGGCCAAAAATTACATTGGAACATCCTGATGGTTCAGGATCAAACGGAGATCAATAAAACGATCATCACAAGCCTGATCATGAGTTTTGTGGCTGCATTGGTCGTGATCTTGTTGGGCATTTTCCTCACCCTGATCA
>DAIEPS010000110.1 GCA_027348305.1 Anaerolineaceae bacterium
AAGCGCGGGCCGCGACCCGCAGGCCCGGTTCTCGTCGCCTGCCGCGCTCGCCGACCGCCCGTGCGACTCTGACGCGACTCAAGGACGCGGTCGCGCAAGTCGGCGTGATAGATGGCTGGCAATTTGTCGTCATCGGCGCGGTGGAAGAAGAACGCGATTCCAAAGGCGCTCATTATGCAGTGAATCGATACAAGCCGGATTATGTTGTGGTCGGCGAACCGAATAGATGGGACAGGACCGCGCTGGGCTACAAGGGCACCGTCTGGGCAGAAATTTGGATCAAACGCGGACAGGAACACACGGCCAGCGGCGGCACAACTGCCTGCGAACGGGCAGTGGAAGTATGGCAAACGATTAAAACTTTTACAGACAATTACAACGCTGACAAGGTGCGGGTGTTTGACCAGCTTCAACCTTCGTTGCAAGAGATGGCTTCAGGACAGGGTGATTTTGAGCAGTGGGCCAAGCTGAGGGTGGGGGTGAGGCTGCCGCCGGTTTTTACGCCGGAGGAATGGTACATCAGACTCGAAGAGTTGGCACTAGGGGCTGAGGTCGTGCGAATTGGAGTGCCGCTTGCGGCTTTTACCTGTGAGAAGAACACCAAACTGGTGAGAGCCGTGCTGGCTGGCATCCGCGGGGAGGGGGGCATACCGGCGTTTGTCTACAAGACCGGCACCGCCGACCTGAATATTGTGGCGCCCGCCTGGGGTTGTCCGGCGCTGGTGTATGGGCCGGGTGATTCCGCGCTGGATCACACGCCTGACGAGAAGATCGAACTGGGGGAATACGAGAAAGCGGTGCGGGTGCTTACGTCCGCGCTGAGGCAGTTGACCAGGGAAGGGTAAGAATTGTCTTGCTCAATTTATAGGGTTGCATTATAATTTTTGACACAACGCGGGCATCGCCAAGTGGTAAGGCGTCAGCCTTCCAAGCTGATATTCGCGGGTTCGAATCCCGCTGCCCGCTCTGAAACCCCTTCGGGGGTTTTTATATTAGTGGGTACCATCGCCCGTAGGGTGCTTCGCAAAGGTATGATATTCGAATACCCTATCGGGCACTATGTCCCGCTGCCCGCTCAATCATCACCGCTCAATCATCAACCTTGACAAGGTTTTAAACCTTGTCAAGGTTCTTTTACGAAGCGACAAACTCTTTGAAGGCTCCCAAGAGTCATTTTTTATTCTCTGGCACCATCCAGGTGTGCCATTAGAACGTTGTTGCCCACTCAATGTACAGTAGATTAATGGTTTTACAGCCCACCTTGACAAGTTAACCCCTCTCACTACGCTCGGGGGCGCGAAGATCGCGACCTTGTCAAGGTGGGCTAACCCCTGCTGACTGTACTGCCTATAGTTTTATCAAGATGGGCTGGTTTTGTTCCAAAAACCACATGTCTTATTTGGAAAATTTCTTTCTCTATTATTAAAAGAGCACTTATTTCCAGGTGCAGTTTTGTCATCCATCTGCTTACAAAGGAGAAAAAATGAATAAGCGATATCTCCGGTTTATTATGATCCTTGGCCTGCTGGCTACATTATTATTGATCTTCGGCACGGTTGGCGCAGCACCAAAGGATGGCCCTGTTGTCAGCTTGAGTTCTGCCCAAAGCGAGTATACGGCATCGCAAGACGTTATGATCGACATCACGATCACCAATCCGACCAAACACAGCCTACGGATCTTAAAGTGGTTCACTCCAAGCGATGGCATGGAAGGTCCGCTGTTGAATGTCAAGGTGAATGGCGCATCTGCTACCTATCTCGGTGCGCTCTATAAACGCCCTGCAGCGACCGGCAACGATTACCTCACACTGAAAAGCGGCGAAAGCGTTGCATACAGTGTCAACCTGGGCGACTATTATGACCTCTCCTCCAGCGGACAGTATGACATTTACTACGATGCCGCTGCTTACAACCTCTTTGATGAAAAAGGGAACGGCTCAAACAGCCCCGATTCGATCACGTCTGATCCACTCAGTTTAAAAATTGATGGGCGTGCCCCCAAGGTTAAACCAACCCCCGTGCCGACACCAGCTCCCAGTGGGACGTCTTTTAACCGTTGTACAACTGCCCAGCAAACCATTCTTCTGGCAGCCCGTGCCCAGGCAACAACCTATTCCATGGATGGCAGCAGTTATCTCAATGGCGGCCTGACCAATTCACGTTATGTGACCTGGTTTGGCGCAGTGGATGCATCACGCTATGTTACTGCAACAACTCATTTTACGAACCTTGCCAATGCCTGGACCAATTTCGGTGTGACTTTTGATTGCGGCTGCAAACAAAATTATTACGCTTACGTTTATCCCAGCAAGCCGTATATCATCTACATTTGCAAAGTATTTTGGACGGCACCCGCAAGTGGAACGGATTCACAGGGTGGCACGCTGGTCCATGAAATGAGCCATTTCCCGCTTGTGGCTGGCACCAGTGATTATGTCTACGGACAAACCGGCGCAATGAGCCTGGCGATCACTGATCCAGCCAAAGCTGTCATGAACGCCGATAATCATGAATATTTCGCTGAAAACACTCCAGCATTGCCCTGATCAGATCTGTAAATGATCAAATTCCCCCTATGGGTCAACCAGCTTTGTGCCTTGACAAGCATGAAGCTGGAATTTTTAATTACTTATGGAATCCTTGCGCTATACTAAATGAAATATTATCCTCACCAGGAGTGATCCATGATCAGAGACCTTGTGTTACGCAACCGCAGCTACCGTCGGTTTGACCATACGAAAAGGATTTCACCAGCCACTCTGCGCGAACTAGTGGACCTGGCGCATTTTTCCCCATCAGGGCGGAATGTTCAGCCTTTGAAATACCTGTTGGTCACGACCGAAGAAGCCTGTGCGAAGCTGTATCCGCAGTTGAGTTGGGCTGGCTACCTCAAAGATTGGGACGGACCCGTCGAGAACGAACGCCCGACGGCGTATGTGATCATGCTGGGCGATACCACGCTTGCTCCCACATTTGGGATCGATCCTGGGATTGCGGCTCAATCGCTACTGCTTGGCGCGGTGGAACAGGGTCTGGGTGGGTGCATCCTCGGAACCGTCAAACGTGAAGAAATCCGAAACCTGTTCGATATCCCGGCGCAATATGAAGTTTTGTATGTGATCGCATTGGGAGAGCCCGTCGAAAAGGTGGTGATCGAAGAGGTCAAAGCGGATGGTGACATCAAGTACTGGCGGGATGCCGAACAGGTGCATCACCTTCCGAAGCGTGCGCTAAAAGATGTGATTGTTGGTGAGAAGTAATTTAAAAAATGTTTTTGCATCAGTGTAGACAAAAAGATAGATGAATTAGACCACCTTGACAAGGGTTATAAAAAACCTTGTCAAGGTGGTCATTTAGAGATATTTTATTGAAATATTTACTTTACGTAATAGTCCTTAAATAACGAATCACTCACAAAGATATAACCGAATGAATCTTTATAAAGCAATTTGTATCCGGCTATGTCTTCATGCAGAGCATCTGAATAAAAATCATACATCTGCTGCATGGCATCTTTATCCAGTGCAATGTCAAGCTTGGACGCGTCCGCGAAGTAATACGCGTTTTCGTATTCGATAAAGAGGAAGTCCGGCTGGTTCTCGTTGATGTAATCGTAGGTTGCCAGGTTCCAGTTGTAGATCACCCTCCAGTGCGGATTGTCGGCAACGTATGCGCGCCAATCACGGTAGATCAGCAGGGGCGTATTTTGCGGGAGCCTGGGAAGATAATCCGTTTTGAAGATCTGGAACATGGCCAGGCTGGGGGAAGTGGCTTCGCGCTGCGAAGTCCCCTGGATGGCGACTGCTGTCTGGATTGTGTTTATGCCTGTGGTGATTAACATCATCAGCACGATTGCCAGATTTAATAGGGGCGCGATCCATTTACTTTTTGTGCCACGAAGTGAAAAGCTGGTCTTGAGATCATCCGGCACCCAATCCAGCAGGGTGGCGTAGAGCGGCAGCACGGCCGGGATAAAGTAATGCGGCCGCAGGGTGGCGGCAAAAACGACAAAGTAGCCCATGAATCCAAGCACCCAGGTGAGGATGATGAGGTATTTGAGCCGGTTCGCTTTTCTGAACAAGCCAAAAACGGTGGTAGCCAGAGCGGCTAAAAAGAGCAGGATGCCACCGTAGTAATCGCGGATCATTTGAACGATCTCATTAAACTTGCCGGAGGAACCGTTGCCGGCCACCCAGAACCCCTGTGAACTTTGCGAGAGGTTGGCTTTAAAAATGGCAATGATCTCGCCGCGTTCGATGGGGAAGAGCAGCAGCGGATTGGTCGCCACAACCGAACCGACCAGCACCAATAAAAACAACAGTGCGGAAAGAAGGGCTTTCTTAAAAGAGATGCTTTTGGTTATTACCCCATAAATAAAAACACTGGCATAGGTAAGCACGAAGAGCACGCCCAGAATCTTGGCGCCAATCGCCAGGGCGCAGGCGACACCCGAAAGATAAAAGAATTTACCGAATCTGCCATTATCCAAAACCAAAAAGAAGATAGTCAATACAGCAAAGAGGGTCAGCAGGCTGTCTGGGTGCCACCAGAGGTCATTACGCACCACAGCCGGCAGGGTCATCAACAGCAGAAAAGTCAGCAGCGCTTTCCACGGCGACCTGGATCTGAACTGATCGCGGATCAGGATGAAGGCGACTACCAGCATGGGCAGAACATTGATCAATTGCCTTAATACGGCCACGATGACCTGTGTGTGCGTTGTCCAATCCGCGCCTAGGATCCACTTGACGGGCAGGATGGCGAGGGCTGAGAAGAAGTAGAATGGGTATCCGTAGTAGTAGTGCAGATAGACCAGGAAATTATGCAGGGTGGCCTTGAAGTTTTCTCCCTGCTGAAGCATGTGGATCACATTCGGGTATTGGGCAAACTCATCATGCTCAAAAGCGCTGAGCATGGCGGCGTCTTTAGCCCCCGTCAGGTTGGGGAAGATGAACACGCCAAAGAGGGTCAGCGATAGCAGTGCGAGTATCCAAAAAATGAGTCTTTGTTGTTTGGTCATTGTTCCCATCCAAAGAGCGATACAAAATTGTACCCCATTTGTTTGGGTAAATTCTTGACTTTGAGTTCAATCCAGTCTATACTTTTGGCTGTAAATTACAGTTTCACGGGGAGCCTGGCGTACCAGGCTGAGAGGAAGGCTAGGCGCCTTCGACCCGCAAAACCTGATCCGGATAATGCCGGCGGAGGGATGTGTGTGTCTAAACAACCAACCCTCCCAGGCGGAGGGTTTTTTTATGGCTAAACGCGCAGTGCTTTTTGCCAACGGGGAGATGCCCCAGGCGGCGCTGATCCTTCCCTATCTCAGACCTGATGATTTTTACATCGCCGTGGACGGCGGGCTGCGTTACCTGCGCAACCTTTACAAGACGCCGGGACTGCTGATCGGCGACCTGGATTCCATATTCGCGGCGGATGTGGAGGGGGCTCTAGCGCAGGGGGTCGAGGTGAAGCGCTTCCCTGTGGATAAGGATGAGACCGACCTGGAATTGGCTCTATTGTCAGCGGTTGAAAAAGGTTTTGAAGAGATGCTGATCATCGCGGCGTTGGGCGGCAGGTTGGATCAAACCCTTGGCAATCTTGCGCTACTCACGCTGCCATTTTTGGCAGGTGCGAAGGTGACCATTGAAGATGGAACGGAAGAAATCTTTTTGATCCGCGACCGGACGGAGATCAACGGCAACCCCGGCGATATCGTGTCATTGATCCCGCTTCAAGGCGAAGTGAAGGGGGTAGAGACCCGCGATCTCAAATACCCGCTCAACCGTGAGACTTTATACGCTGAAAAGAGCCGGGGCATCAGCAACGTCATGCTGACAGACCAGGCAGGGGTATCCATCGAATCGGGGCTGCTGCTTTGCATCCACACCCGGGTGTCAAAGTTATGATGTCCTAATATAAGGTGAAGGTGAGTTTGATAGTTAATAAATGGAATTTTAATTTTGCCTAACCCCCAACCCCCTCTCCATCCATGGGATGGAGAGGAGAAGCCCCCACACGCGAAGCGTCGGGGGCAGAGGAGAGACCTGAGTTTGATAGTGGATTCTTAACTCCAAATTGGAAAAATATCTTGTAATTTGCTACGACCAGGAATCATTAACCGCGAAGGCGGAATGGAGAAAAAATGAAAAAGATAATTTTCATACTTTTGATTGCTGCATTGTTAACTGGTTGCGCCGCGAAACCGGCCGGGCCGCAGACCCTGACTGTGATGACCCACGATTCGTTTGCCGTCTCAGAGGGACTCGTTACCCAATTCGAAACTGAGAACAATGTCAAACTCGTCTTCCTCAAAAGCGGGGATGCCGGTTCGGCACTGAACCGCGCCATCCTGACCAAGGGCTCGCCTGAAGCGGAC
>DAIEPS010000111.1 GCA_027348305.1 Anaerolineaceae bacterium
GAGTCTTCTGGATTCACCACGAAGACGGGAATTTCCTGACCTAGTTTCAGGTTGGCTAATTCATCAGTCGGGATGAGCTCATATTCCTTACCACTGATAATTCCCTCGGATTTGGTTCCGACGCTAACTAATATTTGTCCGGGGGTCATGCTGGCGATCACACCTTGACGGATTTCGCCTTGAGTGGGGAAATCAATGGCTAATCCTTCTGCTTCGAGCAGAGAAGCCATATTGTTTTCCGCTGAATTGTTCTCGGGATTTACCCCATTCTCGAGTTGGGCATCATTTGTGTCCATACGATCATTGTACTCCGCTGGATGAGATTAGCCCTTTAAACCATTCGTATACTGGCAATAAAAATAACATCGCCATGGGCTTGTATAGATTTTTTATTATACACCATTACTCAAAGAAATACTTACCCTTTTTAGTCAATTTATTTACACCGGATTAATGTCTCTTTCTCTTCTTTTTTGATTCTGAAGCCGGCACATCAATAACCGTTGCATTTTTACTTGCTGCGGGTTGTGCGGCCTTGTCAATGGTCGTGCTGACCCGTCTGGGTTGGAAGCGGAACATGCGGCTGATCACCCCTGCGCGGATGTCGCTGAGGAGGTTCTTGAACATCTCTGCTGCCTGGCTCTTGTATTGCACCAGCGGATCGCGCTGGGCAAAAGCCTCCAGACCGATGGAAACACGCAGGGCATCGACACGGGTCAGGTATTCCACCCACAGCTCAGAGATCACACTCACCAGGATGTGGCGGTAGATATCGTTTTGGATCCGTTTACCAAGTGTAACAGTTAAGGTTTCACGCACTTCATCATCAAGATCGTCGGGCTGTTGAGGTTCAATGGCGGTGAATTTGTCCTCACCGAGGGCTTCGCTCAAAGATTCCTTGATCTTGCTGTCCAACTGCATCAGAGGCACACCGGCCATTCTGAAGCGGTCATATTCCATCTTGCCCCAGGCCACTTCAAGCCGTTCACGGGTTTCTTCAAGATGATCAAGTATCTGATTGGTGATCTCAGATACGGGGGTATCCTGCACCATGCGTGCAACCAGGAAGGTGTAATTGATAAAGTTGACCTGGCGTTTGACACGCTGGTGGGTGCGCGGATCAATGCCCATTTTGGTGCCCGTGCCCATCAGCATCAAGAGATCAGACAGGCGGTATTCATCATCATCATTGGGTGCAACTTTCGTGAAGATGGTATCGAGGTTTTGACTGATCGGTCCCTGCGGCGCAAGCAGGCCTTCATTGCGGCGGTCGAGCAGGCTGGTGACAGCTTGCATGATACCGTTTGAGATCTCAAACCAATCGAGGTCCATGAGTTGATTGGGTCTCAATTCAAGGCTGTCATCCACACGGCGTTCGATTGCGCCAAGGGTGCGGGTAATGGCCAGCAGTTTAAGCGTATTTGAAATCTGTGCGGCAATCGTTTCTTTGACTGCGGTTTCTCCAGCAGGGAGTTGGCGCAGCAGGTCGCTTGGCAGGCGCAGTGGGGTGTGCACCAGGCTGGCCAATTCATCCAGAATATCTTGTGGACGGCGCGGTTGGGTGCCTTCTTCCACTTCTCCGGATTCCAAACCCTCGAAATAAGTATCCAACGTCTCGAGGCGTTCGGCTTTGATCTGGTCGATGCTTGCATCCGTTTTATCAAGCAGCACTTGTGCAGTTTTTAAGATGTGCTCTTTTTCAGTTTCAAGTCCGTCACCGGCGATCTTGAGCAATACTTCTTTGACTTTTTCTTCATCGTTCAGGTCTTTAAGCTGGCCAAGCGCTTCTTGAATGATCAGGTGTAAACCAAAGGAGGGGGCCTTGATGCCTTCCTGTTCGAAAGACATAGAGGGCTGTACTTCTTCAAGATAGGCCAGCAGCTTCCAGGGGCCTTCTTCGTCTTTGAGTGCCTTTGGAATACGTTCTTGAAGTTCGACGCGCAGTAAATCGATCACGTCATCATGCAGGTCTGTTTTTTCAAAGGTACGGTTGCGTTCGCCGTAGATGCGGTTGCGCTGTGAATTGAGCACATCATCATATTCCAGCAAATGCTTGCGGATGTCAAAGTTGTTGCCCTCCACACGTTCCTGGGCTTGTTCAACCATCCTGCCCAGAATGCCGCTTTCAATAGGCAGGCTCTGGTCAACCTTGAGCCGGCCCATCAGCGATTCCATCTGCACGCCGCCAAAGAGACGCATCAATTCGTCTTCAAGCGACAGGTAGAAACGGGATGAACCAGGGTCGCCCTGGCGGGCGGCGCGTCCGCGCAACTGGTTGTCGATACGCCGGGCTTCATGGCGTTCTGAACCGATCACGTGTAAACCGCCGAGTTCGCGAACTTTTTCCATATCGTCAAAGTAATCTATGAACGCTTTGACGGATTCTTCGTAGATTCCGATCTGGTCGGCATTAAATCCGCGCAGGTAATCAAGCCTGGCATCGTTGGTCAGTTCCCAGGGTTCGGAAACGTTGTTTTTCTCCAGCACGCGGATGACATCGGCCAGGATCTCTTCCGACAGTTCACCGCCCAACTTAATATCCACACCACGACCGGCCATGTTGGTGGCGATGGTCACAGAGCCATACGCACCGGCTTTGGCGATGATCTGGGATTCTTCATCGTGTTTGCGGGCATTCAATACCTTATGCGGAACGCCAGCCTGAAGAACTGTTCTGACCCGGTCAGCATAAGAGGCATCCAGGTCCAGGATCCCGAGCAGACGCGTCAGGTTCTCGGGGTCTTCCGGGTTGGTCGAGACCAATCCGGCCTGCCTGGCGGTGGGGCGCAAGTCGGCGATGTTCAGCTCGTCCAAGGGTCGGTTGAGAAATTGCAGTTCAGCTATTTCAAGTTCGGGTGATTTATCGTTCTTCTCGATCCACGCGTCGCGGATGATGAGGGTCTGCGCAAGCCGGCGCAGACTTTCGGCGCCAAGGCGCACTGAAAGGCGGTCAGAATGTTCCACTGAGGTTGTACCCACCAACTGCGGACGGCCCATCGCATAATAATGTATTACCTCACGGATGATGGCACGAATTTTGCCTTCTTCGCTGCGATAGACCATGTCCGGGAAATCCTGCCGCTTCCAGAAGACAGGTTTCTTCTCGGGGTCATCCCTTTTGGCGTAGTATTGCACAGCGTAACCCTTGGCATCCTTTTTGTCCACGATGGTCAGGGGTGAGTTTTGCTTGGAAGCCACGTATTCCAGGTTCATGGGGATGGGAAGCACTTCGAGTTTGTAGATCTTGTGAAACTCTTCTTCTTCGGTGAGCGCCGTACCGGTCATGCCTGATAATTTCTCATACATGCGGAAGTAGTTCTGAATGGTGATGGTGGCGTAGGTGACATTTTCAGGTTCAATGTGGGCGCCTTCCTTGGCTTCCACGGCCTGGTGCAGACCTTCAGACCAACGCCTTCCGGGCATCAGACGGCCGGTGAATTCATCCACGATGACCACTTTGCCGCCCTGGACGATATAGTCTTTGTTCTTGCGGAAGAGGTGTTGAGCGCGCAGGGCTTGTTCAAGAAAACCAAGCCAGCGGGCTTGTTCGGGGGTGATGTCTTCGGGGCGGTCAGGGTCGCGCAGCGTTTCGCCAAGGATTTCTTCCACGTGCGCTTCACCGATCTCGGTGAGGCTAACCTGGCGGTCTTTTTCATTGACTTCATAATCTTCTGAGTTAAGTGCGCGTACCACCTGAGCCATTCTGACATATCCTTCAGTATCATCCGAGGCGGGGCCTGAGATGATGAGTGGCGTGCGGGCTTCATCAATGAGGATGTTATCCACCTCATCGACGATGGTGAAGTAATGTCCGCGTTGCACACGTTCAGACAGGCTCATGGTTAGGTTGTCACGCAGATAGTCAAAGCCGAATTCGCTGTTGGTGCCGTATACGATATCCGCTTTGTAAGCTTCAGCGCGGTCCACCAGGTTAAGTTGATGCAGGTCTTCTCGCGCATTTTCTTTCGTAAGGTCGACAACAAAGGCTTTTTTCCCGTTTTCGGTGTGAGTTGCCATTTGTAGCACACCCACGCTCATGCCGAGCAAATTGTAGATCGGTGCCATCCAGCGCGCGTCACGGCGTGCCAGGTAATCATTGACGGTAACCACATGCACACCGCGGCCGGTCAGGGCGTTAAGATAAACGGGCAAAGTACCCACCAGGGTCTTGCCTTCACCGGTGCGCATCTCGGCGATTCTGCCTTTGTGCAGGGTCATGCCGCCGATCATCTGGATGTCATAATGACGCAAGCCGATGGTGCGTTTGCCTGCCTCGCGGACGACCGCGAACGCTTCAGGTAAGAGGTCGTCAAGGGTTTCCCCATCCTCTAGGCGTGCCTTGAATTCATCCGTTTTGGCCTTGAGCTGCTCATCGCTGAGCGCCTCATAGGCAGTTTCGTAAGAATTGATTTCATCCACGATCTCGGATAATTTTTCAATCTCGCGTTTGTGTGGGTCACCCCCAAAAACACCAGCAATTTTCTTTAAAACCATAGTCACCTCTTATTTATCAAAAGGTGATTATAGCATAGCGACTGTAAGACTTTTATTAATTATTTGGGCATGGATCCAAGAATTTGATTGATCCAGCTTAAGGCAGTTGTTCCAACTGCCGCCCCGAGGATAAGGCCAATGATGGTCATGACGCATGACACGGCAATGCCGATCAACAGGCTGGCCACAAAGTTATGTCCCCACACGGCGAAGGCGCGGGTTAGAAAATTGGGAGAGAGCATTTTGATGTTTGGGGTTCCAGCGGCCTGGCGGGTGGCAGCCTGCATTTCAAGCTGCTGAACTCTGGCTACCAGATTGGCGATATCCTGATCTGAATACATAATTCCTCCTGAATATGATAGCGGTTGATGTAACCATTATCCATTCAGGAGGGTCGAAATACAACTTAATATTTTTAAGGCTTTATAAGTGGATGGCTCTACCCAGGGCGTTTTCTGCTGCTTCCATCAGAGCTTCACTGAGGGTGGGGTGTGCGTGGATGTTGCGTGCGATGTCTTCAATGGTCATGCCGTTCAATTGTGCCAAGGTCAGTTCGGGCAGCAGTTCGGATACTTCAGGTCCGATCATGTGAGCGCCTAAAATGGTGCCGTCCAATTCGTTCATCACGATCTTTACGAACCCAGCGTAGTCGCCGAGGCCCAGCGCCTTGCCCTGTGCCTGGAAGGGGAACTTGCCGACTTTGACAGATTCAACCTGTTCACGCGCCTGTGATTCGGTCAGCCCAAACGAAGCGATTTGCGGGAAGCAGTATGTGGCGCGCGGCACATTATGGTAAATGATCGGCTCGATCTCTTCCATTGCGATGGCTTCAGCACAGATAATGCCCTGCCTTGAGGCCATGTGTGCCAGCAGTAGTTCGCCGGTGACGTCGCCGACCGCCCATACATGCTCAACGCTGGTGGACATATCATCTTCCACCGCGATGAACTTGCGGTCAGTCAATTCAACGCCAAATTCTTCGAGGCCAATATCTGAAGTGTTGGGTTTGAAACCGGTGGCCACCAGTGCCTGCTCAGCTTCAAGAACCTTGATGCCGTCTTCGCCTTCAACGGTTACTTTAACTCCGCCGGCTGTGGTCTCAACTGATTTCACCCTGGTATTCACGTTGATACCAATGCCTCGTTTGCTGAAAGCCTTTGCCAGCTCCGCACTGATCTCGGCGTCTTCAAGCGGGGCGATGCTGGGCAGCATCTCCACCAGGGTCACCTGGCTGCCATAGGCATTCCACAGGGTGGCGAATTCGAGCCCAATGGCGCCGGCGCCGATGATGATCACGGATGCGGGCAGCTTTTCTTGCAGAATGGCGTGCTGGTATGTGAGCACTTTTTCACCATCCACGTTCACGCCGGGGATGCTCGCAGGGTGCGACCCGGTGGCTATGATGATGTCTTTTGCCTCCAGTTCGCGGATTCCGCCATCTGAACCGGTGACGATTATTTTGCCGGAAGGGTCGATCTTTGCTGAACCCATGACAACGGTAATATTGTTCTTTTTCATCAAAAAGCCAACGCCGCGGGTCAGGCGGTCAGAGACCTGACGGCTGCGTTTGACAGCCGATGCGTAATCAAGTTTCAAGTTCTCAAATGAGAAGCCGAATTCTTTTCCACGCTCGCGCAGGGTATGGGCAACTTCTGCGTTTTTAAGCAGCGCCTTGGAAGGAATGCAGCCTACATTGAGGCACACACCGCCCATCCATTGCTTGTCTACGATAGCCACCTGCATGCCCAGTTGTGCACAGCGGATGGCAGCCACGTATCCACCCGGGCCGGCACCAATAACGACAACATCAAATTCTT
>DAIEPS010000112.1 GCA_027348305.1 Anaerolineaceae bacterium
GTTCACCTGTCCTGCATTGGGGTTGGCGGCAGACAAAGTTTGAGCAACCATGGTTTGGGCCGCCTGTTCAATGGCCACTTTGGCAGCCACAGTCCCTGCGATATCAGGGGTTCCTCCTTGCGTAGCGCCGGTGGGTAAATTGCATGCAGTTAATATCAGGATGATGGTGAATACCAGGGCTGTCAAAAAAACACGTTTGGTTTTCATAGTCTCCTCCTAACTATTATTGCTGATCAAGTTTTATTATGGCGCAAAGTTGACCGTTTTTGGATTGCAACCGCCTGATGAATCCGTCTGACATAATTGGATCACAGCGGTCATGGAATGCCCGGTGGGGTCTGCAGCATATCTTCCGCCGGGGTAGACAGCCACATTACTGGATTCTCCAGGGGTCAGGTCGGATTCGGATAATCCGGCAGAACAACCACTGTAATCCACAAATGCGGTGTTCGCATAAGTCGTAGTTGTGTTATTGGAATTATCAGTAACATTGATCATTAACGACTGCCAGGTTTTTGAACCAGTGTTCTTGATGAAGAAGCGTAAATAGTAATCTGCACCGCAGGTTTGCATGCCGACGTATGAGACCGTGAAATCCGGGCCAACTGTGGGGGTGTAGGTTGGTGTGGGCAGGGGCTGCGGTGTGTAAACTGGCAGACTGGCTACATCTCCGCTTACCGTGGCAAATTCACCCCACAGCCAGCAGTTGGTAAAAGTGTGATTTGGCTCGACCACGTAATAAGCCTGGTTGTTGGGGTCGACTGCCAATACATCGTAGGTTTGACCGACGGTCATTAAGGTGACGTTCGGCGATTTTGCAAAAACGCCGTTGCGGCAATAGGTATCTTTGGACAGGGTTAACGTGACTTTGTCAGGTGTGGGGGTGAATGCGCTGGTGGGTGTGGGTGACGGGGTTGGTGTTTCGGTGGGATTCTGTTGTTGGTAGGCAACCTGAGTAAGGTTGGTCTGGGTTTGCAGTGCAGCCAGCGTCTGTTCAACGGCAACATTGACCGCGATGGTGGCGGCCAGATCCGGGGTTGGGGCAGTGGCTGTTGTGCATCCGCTGACCAGAATGAGCAGCGTGATGGTGATCACGCAAGTTATCAGTTTTTTGTTGTTCATCATATTCTCCTGTTCCCCTTTATAGTAAAGTGTAGCTGCTCAAATTGCAAGAGATATTTATTAAACATATGGGGGATGTGCTTTCAACTCTTTAACGTTGATTTTCTTCAAGCTCTCGTTTTTGGGGCTGATCAGGTAATCTGATCCATTGCGGTGCAGCAGCGGAATGCGTTTGCGAATGGAAAGGTAATGCTCACGCACTTCTTCAGAGAGGGCCGTGTAGCTGTCAAAATCATCCATCCAGTAGGAAAAGATCAGGTCGAAGGTTTTGATAAACTCCTGGCGATACTCGAGGGTGACCTGGTCCAGGTGGCTGAGGATCCAACATTTGGATTCAAACTCCCAATCGTGTGCCAGGCCGATAAAGCGGAAGTCGCTGGTGATATATGGAAAGAACGGGAACTGCCTGCAGCTTGTAGCGCGGAATTCACGTTCGCAGTGGTCAGGCCCTTTGCATGAGAGCAGCAGCAGATGTTCAGGCGTTTCCTCCAGCAGGTCTTCGGGGTTGACAGGTTCGTCGGTGCATTCATCTCCGCGCCAGAGATGCCAGAGATCGGTGTGTTTTTGCAGGTAACGCCACTCTGGCTTGTAGGCAACCGGTACAGCGTGGCAGATGTCGCAGCAAAATGGTTTGCCTGAAGCGTTGAAAGGCGCGCACATTTTGCCGCAGTCCAGCGGGGTGGTGGAGGCGTTGAATCCGGCAAAGAGGTTGCGAAAATCGATCTGGGGGTCAGTGTTTTCCATTCCTCAATTTTATCCCCGTCTGGGTCAGTTTTCAGAAGAGTATTGACAAACAGTATACCGAACGGTATACTGTGCGCTATGGATAACCGGGACACAATTCTTGAACAGGCACTGACCCTCTTCTCTGAGAGAGGGTACGATGCCGTCGGCGTACAGGAGATCTGCGATGCGGCAGGCATCACCAAGCCGACCCTCTACCATTATTTCGGCAGCAAACATGGGCTACTTGAGGCGGTGTTGGAACGATCCTTCAGCGTGCTGAAAAGCCGTCTGTCCGCCGCAGCAGATTATAAAGGGGATATGCCCCTGACGCTGCAAACCATCGCTGAAACCTATTTTTCGTTTGCCGGTGAATTCCCGGTATTCTACCGCTTGCAGCTCGCTTTATGGTTCGCGCCGAAAGAGAGTGAAGGGTTTAAGGCAGTCGTCCTGCACAACAGATTCCAATATGAGATGATCGAAAAAGTATTTCTCAACGCCGTGCCGCAGCACGGAAACATGCGCGGCAGGCATCAGGCTTATGCCCTGACCTTTTTGGGCACGCTCAACACCTATATCGGGTTGGGTCTCAACGGCTTTGCCACCCTTGATGCGGATCTCGCGCGGCAGGCCGTGCGCCAGTTCCAATATGGAATTTATTCATAAATAATCCAAATCCGGGCACGGCACGCCGTGCCCCTACGAAGGAAAAAATGACCTGGATCGATCAAACCGTTTTCTATCATATTTACCCGCTTGGATTGTGCGGGGCGCAGTTCCACAACGATTTCAACCTGCCGCCGGTGGAACGACTGGATGGGTTGTATCCGTGGCTGGAACACATGGCCGGCATGGGCATCAACGGCCTCTATATCGGGCCCTTATTTGAGTCGGTCTGGCACGGTTATGACACCGTGGATTATTACAACATTGACCGCAGACTGGGCACCAACCAGACCTTTGTCCGCTTTTCAGCGCGGGCGCACGAATTGGGCATCAAGGTCATCCTGGATGCGGTGTTCAACCATGTAGGGCGGGGGTTTTGGGCTTTTCGGGATGTACTTGAAAAACGCCAGTCTTCGCAATTCTGCGGCTGGTTTTCAGGGCTGAGCTTTGAAGGGGATAATTCCTACCACGACGGGCTGACCTATGAGAGCTGGGCCGGGCATGAGTCATTGGTGAAGCTCAACCTTTCTAATGATGAGGTGCGCGGTCATCTTTTCGGCGCGGTCAAACAGTGGGTCGAAGACTATCAAATAGACGGTCTGCGCCTGGATGCCGCGGACGTGATGGATAAGGAATTCTTATCTGCCCTTTCCGGATACACCAATAGTCTGAAAGAGGATTTCTGGTTGATGGGTGAGGTGGTGCATGGCGACTACATCCAGTGGGTCCGCCCTGGAAGGCTCGATTCGGTCACTAATTACATTGCTTACAAGGGGCTCTATTCCAGCTTCAACGATCATAACCTCTTCGAGATCGCCTACACCTTACAGCAGCAATTTGGCGCGGATGGCAAACTAAGAGGGCTGGGGCTGTACTCCTTCGCGGACAATCACGATGTCAGCCGCGTGGCCAGCATTTTAAAGAACCCGGCTGCCTTGCTGCCTTTATATTTCTTGATGTTCAGCATGCCGGGTGTGCCTTCACTTTACTACGGCAGCGAATTCGGAATCCGCGGGCGCAAAGAGGATCAAGATGCGGCACTCAGGCCGGCGCTCAATCTGCCAGACCTGCTGGCTCACAGCGAACGCCTTGACCTCTTTGAAACGCTCAAGAAGTTGATCAAGATCCGCAGGGAACACCCTTCATTATTTACCGGCGCATACCGGCAGCTAATGCTAACCAACGAACAATTTGCCTTCAGCCGTGATCTGGAGAACGGATGCGCCATTACCGTGATCAACGCAGCCGATCACGCGGTTTCGATCGATATCCCATTGGGGAGCATAAGCGGCACCCGCTTTGTGGATCTTCTGGATGAAAATGGTGTGTTTGAGGCGAACAACGGTCGTTTGCATCTCGATCTATCATCCTGTTCTGCAAAATGGTTGAAGGTTGTCTAATGGTGACCCCCGCGGTTTCTGTAAAAAAAAATCGGGAATCTTTTTCGGATTCCCGATTCCTGCACTAAAACTTGTTAATTCAGACTCCCGCGGTTTTGACTAAACTGATGGTATCTCTATTATCAAACCGCGGGGGTCTTCGATAAACGATTATGCACTTTCAGTCGCACCAATAGCAGGTTCTTCTTCAAGTGGTTGGAAGCGTTTCTGTTTGCCCAATACAACGTGCAATCCAAAGTAGGCCAAAGCGGCCACACCGCATAGAACACCGCCTATATACCACAGCAGGTTAGGGTTCAGGTTGTCGAGGATCACACCTGCCAGGTAGGGGGCAACCACACCCGGGATGGACCAGGTCATGCCGAACACGCCCATATACCTGCCGCGCATATCTTCGGGTGCAAAACCTGCCACCAACACCTGGCTGGTGGGCACTACCAGCATCTCGCCCATGGTAACTACGATAATGGCTGCTACGAACATCCAGTAGGCGTTAACGAAGCCAAACATGGTGAAGCCTACCATGTAAAAGAGAGTTCCGGCCGCCATCACGATGAACGGGGCTTTATTTTTGATATAGCGGGTGACGCTGAATTGAAAAAGGATCACCACGACGGCACTGGCGGTTAGCAAGAAGCCGTAACCGCTGGGGTCGATATTGTGCACGTCACGCAGGTAAACTGAAAGCGAATTGTACATCTGCTGGTAAACCAATCCCATCAAGATCAGCGCGACCAAAAAAGCCATGAAGGATTTATTGGTCACCACTTTGCCATATCCCAGGAAGGTCTTAAAGAGGCTTTCCTGCTTGTGTTCTTCGTGTACTTCTGGCTTGGTCTCTGAAATGAAGAGGAAGAAGAGGAACGCCACCAGGCAGCTAATGATCGCATCCGTTACAAAAAGGGCGAAGAAAGATTTTTTTGCAACAAAACCACCGATGGTCGGGCCGATGATCCAGGCCAGGTTGCCGACCACACGCAGGATGCCAAAACCTTCCTGGCGTTTTTGCTCAGGTAAAATGTCGGCGATCATGGCGCTGTGTGCCGGGCCGGCGATATCCGAAAGCAGACCAATGACCACTGCCAGCGGAATGAGCACTGAGAATTCTTTGACCAGACCGAGGGTCAGGGTGCTGAGAGCACTGAAAACCAGGCCAAAGATGATGAGATTGCGCCGCCCGAATTTGTCGGTCAGCGCTCCGCCGATCATTTGTCCAAACAAACCTGAAAGGGCAAAGATGCCCAGCACGATTCCAGCCTGGGTCATGCCCACGTTGAATTTCTGGGTGATATAGAGGGAGAAGAACGGGAACAACATTGTCCCGCCAATATGATCGATGAAAGAAACGCCGACCACGATCCAGAACTTGCGCGGGAATTCCCGTGCAATTTTAGAAAGGTTCATGTTTAACATATTGAATTACCTTTGAACGACAACAATATAAAAGCTGACCACCTCAAGTGGCAGACACGATGGATTTCAAGACAAATGAAATCAGACGGCGTTATAAATACGCTGATAAATTATGGAAGTTGCATCATGGGAGAAAAAATACCCCTTTCGGCATAAAGGGAAAAACACCATACCGACCTGTCGGTCAAAAATACGCGCTGGCTGCTGGCTGCTGAAGTAAAGAAATTTTACTACAATTATGAAAATCAATATAATTAAGTTTGAAATCATCCCCATTTTGGAGGTCATACCATGGCTGTTCATCAAACCGTTGCAATTTCTGATAATAAGCGCAAGGTTGTTTTTGCCATCCTGGGATTAACACTGCTGCTGGCCGGTTCAGTCTACGGTGCGGATTGGATGAACTATTTCAACAAGACCACGAGCCTTTACCCGGCTGTTGCCAAGCCCTGCATCACCTTGCTGGCTTTCGTGCTGGTCTTGATCGCAGGTGCTCACAAGCTTGAACGCCGTGATTGGGCGCTGCTGCTGGCGGCCTTCTGCTGCATGCTGCCCACGGATATTCTGATGAGCCTGGTGGTGGTCAGCCCCACATTGAGTGTGGGCGGTTGGGTTTTCATGGTCGGCGGCGTGCTTTCGATCATCGCCCACGTCTTCCTTATCATCCGCGTCGGGCGGGGATTGCACTACCTGAAAAAGTTCCAACTCAAAGACCTGTGGATGCCGCTGGTGATCTACGGCTCCGCTGCAGTGATCGTGGTGCTTTTGTGGCCTGACCTTGTGCGGGTCGGACACACGGTCATTGGTCCTGTTTACACCGCATTCTTCTGCACCACTATGTGGTTCGCCTGGGAGACTGTGCGCCGCAAGTTATACCCGGCGTTAAATGCCTGGTTCGTTGCCCTGGCCGCCACCTGTTGGTTTGCCACCGAGATCCTGGGCGAGATCTACA
>DAIEPS010000113.1 GCA_027348305.1 Anaerolineaceae bacterium
ATACTGATCGGCGCAGCCGGCGCAGCCACAGGAGCCGGTGCTGATTTTTTGATTGCTTCAACAGGCAGTGATTTGCGAATGCGTGTGGTTTTCATCACATCCAGGAATTCGTCGCCATCATATAAGAAGATCGGTTTGCCCTCGGCCCATAAGCGTGCCTGGGTGGTGATCAAACCGGTGGTGATGACCGCGCCGGCATCCGCGTCTGCGGCGCGCAGCGCGCCGTAGAAATCACGGATCACGGGTTCGCCCACTTTTCCGCGGTATTTTTTGCATTGCACGATCCAGGTTTCACCCTTGCGAGTTCGAACCACCAGGTCAATCCCGTGGTCGCCTGTGGCGCCAACGATCTCAACTTTGTGTCCCTGGGCGCGGTAAGTCTCGGCCACCAGTTTTTCAAAATCGGATGGAGAGAGAGCCTTAAGTTCTTCGAGCGTCTCGGCATCGATGCGTTTGTGTCGCTGTTCAAGAACGATGGCTACTACGAACGGCAGCAGGATCAGCCCCACGCAGAGGAAGTACTTCATGTTAACATCAACAGGCAGCAGATGGAAAGTGTCCATTTTGAAGAAGTAAAAGGCCAGGTTCAGCAGGGCAAAAAATGCCCAAGCCAACATGAGTGCATTCACAGAAGTGCGGAGGACAGCCCCAAAGCCCTTCTTTCGTTTAACGACACCAAACAAGACGGCCAGAAACATCAATGGCCACAATCCGACCGCAAAGCGGCCTACGGTGATCAACAATTCCAGGAATGTATTCATGCAACTACCTCCGCGATAATTATTAGCGAAGTGTTAGTTGCATGAATAATGCCACAATTATGATTTTCGCGGTTTGCGCGAGTCTGATTGAACTAAAGAGTGATGGAATCGCCCGGTTTCAACACTTTTACTTCCGTTTTGGTCTCGGCTTTCACCCGCTCCGCCCATAGATTCGGGTCCTGCCTGATCAAATCGAAGGTGTTAAAGTGGATCGGCACCACGAGTTTGGGGGTGATCATCTTCACCGCCCGCAAGGCATCGTCCGGATCCATGGTGTAATTGCCGCCAATCGGCAGCATGGCCAGGTCAATGCCCTCTTCACCGATCAGTTTCATGTCGCCAAACAAACCTGTATCGCCTGCCAGATAGATCTTTTTATGGTCAAGGGTGGTCAGCAGCAGCCCAACCGGGTTGCCTCCAAAGGCGCCGTCGGGTAAAACGGAGCCGTGCAGCGCGAGGGTCAGCTTCAGGTAGCCAAAGGGATGTTGAAACCCGCCCATCACCTGTTGTGCGTGGGTTTTGATGTCTTTTTTACCAAGCCATTGGGCGATCTCGCCATTGCTGATCACCGTGGCGCCGGTGCGTTTGGCGATCGCCACCGTGTCACCCAGGTGGTCGCCGTGCCCGTGCGTCACGAGGATGTAATCCGGCGACATGTCTTCCGCTTTGGCGCTTGCCATTGGGTTTCCGGTTAAATACGGATCAACCAGGATGAATTTGCCGGCTGTCTTGATGCCGATCGCTGCGTGTCCGTACCAGGTTACTTCGGTTGTCATAAGATTTCCCTTTCTCTATTTATTGCCAGCTATCAAAGCCTTTATACCTCAAGCCTGACCTTGATTCAATCACCAATTTTCTCGCCCAGCGCAAAAAGTTCTGTGGCAGATTGAAAGCCCGTGGTTTGCAGTCTTTGACGCAAAGTGACGCCTTCATTGATCAATGCCGCGTCATTGGTTCTCGCAAGGTATTTGTCGATATTCTTGTCGATGATATTAAGGCTTTCAGGGTCAAACGGGTCGCCCGATAGATCAACATCGTCGAGAAGTTGCCAATGGCTCAATTGCGAGCATTCGATCAGGCTGACCAGTTCATCCCGTGTGTAGGGTGAGCGGTGGCTGATGCCCGAAGCCGTATCCACCTTGCCCCACCATTGATGCAGCAGGGTGTGGGTCTGCTGCTCTATTGTCTGGTTATCGGTGAACATCTCATACAAAATAAAGTGGCCGCCGGGTTTCAAGACGCGCACCATTTCAGCCAGGGTCTTGCATGGGTCGGACACGTGATGCAGCGAATTGGAAATTGAGACCAGGTCGAATGAAGCATCCGCGAAATCAAGTTGGGTTGCGTCCATCTGTTGAAACGTGATCGGCAGTTCCGAAAACTTTTCAGCTTCCCACTCATCAAACGGCTTAATATCGATCCCGATCCCGCTGCCAAAGGAACCAAGCTGTTGCTGCAGCGTCAGCAAAAAATCCCCTCTGCCGGTGGCGACATCCAAAATTTGTTCTGCATGGATCTCATGCAGCATTTCGTCAATTGTTTTCATAGTAACGGCACCTTATCTGAGATCTCCAAGTGGAGGGTAATATGAAGCGGATTCTGCAGGTGAAAGCAGTGACAAAGAGGAATTTTAAGAATGAAATTTCGTCCAAACCGGGGGTTTTTTGAAAAACATGCTCGGCAATGCGCAAATGTGCGATCCAGGTAGCCATCTTCCAATTTTACATGAAATATGCAATCTTCTAATGAATTTCATATTTTGCCTGGTGTATAATCATTTTGTCTTCAAAGTGCATAGTCATAGAAAGGAAAAAATGAATCTCTTCTTGGACCCCAATGTTGCCTATCTGGTACTCGTTGTGGGTTTTGTTTTGGGGGTATTGGCGCTCCTGACTCCGGGTACCGGAATCCTTGAAATTGGAACCCTGCTGGCCATGTTCCTGGCCGGATATTCCATTTACAACCTCCCCATTAACACCTGGGCTTTGATCGTGCTGATCGTCGGAGTGGTTCCATTCTTGTTGGCGCTGCGCAAATACAAACAGTGGTACTGGTTGATCCCAGCCATTCTGTCTCTCATTGTTGGCTCGATCTTCCTCTTCAAATTGCCAAGCGGCGCACTGGCCATCAATCCGTTCTTTGCCAGTCTGGTGAGTATACTGGCCGCCGTCTTCTTATGGTTCGTTGGCCGCAAAACCATTGACGCCATGAAAGCCCGCCCCACCCAGGATCTTGCACGCCTGGTGGGCATGATCGGCGAAGCGCGGACAGACATCGCCACAGACGGCACCGTCTATGTGGGCGGTGAAGAATGGTCCGCCAGAAGTGAAAAGAAGATCCGTAGCGGTTCACAAGTAAAAGTGCTCAAACGAGAAGGTTTGGTATTGTTGGTCGAACCTGTCTAATAATTTTGGAACCAAAATCTTAAAGGAGGATTGGAATGAATAGTACAAATATCACATTGATTTGTCTGGTCGCCGCGGTTGCTTTTATTGTGATCATCTTCTTGGTTTCTGCCATTAAGATCGTCCCAGAATACAAACGCATTGTAGTTTTCCGACTGGGCCGCTGCATCGGACCCAAAGGTCCTGGCTTGATCCTGTTGATCCCCTTTGTGGATCGCCCGGTAAGCGTTGACCTGCGTGAACAGGTCCGTGAGATCCCTGCACAAACTTCCATTACCCAAGACAACGCCCCCATCTCGATCGACTTCTTGTGGTACTACAAGGTCTTCGATCCCGTGCAATCAGTGCTTCAGGTTCAAAACTTTGAACTGGCTGCCCAGGGTATCGCTACCACCACCCTGCGTTCCGTCATCGGCGGCATCCTGCTGGATGGCGTCTTATCAGAACGCGAGAAGATCAATACCGCCCTCCGCGCCCGTTTGGATGAAGTCACCGAGCGCTGGGGTGTCAAAGTCACGAATGTTGAGATCCGCGAGATCGTTCCGCCAAGGGATGTTCAAGATTCCATGAATCGCCAGTTGACTGCAGAAAGTACCCGCCGCGCCGTGGTCACCGAATCCACCGGTACCCGCGAAGCCGCCATTAACGTGGCACAAGGTGATAAACAATCCAACATCTTGAAAGCTGAAGGCGAAAAACAAGCTGCCATCTTGCGCGCTGAGGGTGAAAAACAAGCCCAATTGCTGCGTGCAGAAGGCTACCAGAAAGCGCTTACTGCCATCTTCAGTGCTGCCAAGGATATTGATCAAAAGACCATGACCCTGCAGTACTTTGAAACCTTGAAGAACATGGCTGCCAGCCCTGCCACGAAGTATATCTTCCCGATGGAGTTCACCAGCCTGATCAGTGATTTCGTCAACAAAGGCAAAGAGAAGTAAACCACTTACTCTGATCCATAGGTTCTGTGGGTTGGGTGGATTTCACTCAACCCACAGTTTTATCCAAATATGACTAATAACCCTGAATATAAACTGTCACCCGCAGGTCTCAGCGACCTGAACCCACTCAGAGCCATTGAAAAAGCCTGCTTCCCTTTGGATGCCTGGCCGCTTTTGGAACTGCTGTCTGTGCTCATTCTGCCCAACCTGGTCAAGATCAAAGCGGAAGTCGGCGAGAAAATGGTTGGTTTCGTTGGGGGGGATGCCCGCCGCTTTGAAGGAGTGGGGTGGATCACTACGCTCGGTGTGCTGCCGCAGTATCAACGCATGGGCATTGCCACCGCCCTGTTGGATCAATGTGAACAACAGATGGGCATGTCCGTCGTCAAGTTGACCGTAAGGCGTTCAAATATCAGTGCCCAAACCTTATACTACACCCGCGGCTACCAACAGATCGACGTCTGGAAAGGATATTACGAAGGCGGCGAAGACGGGCTGGTCTTGCAGAAAAAGTTATAAACGAATAAGAGGGAATAATATGATCAGTATAATAGAAAACTTTTTGACAGTTTATCCATCTGCCCATATCGGCATTTTAGCAATGCGCAACGTTGAGAACCTGGCTGCACATCCGACCCTCGAAGCATGCAAACAAGAATTGGAATCCGAACTTCGCCTACGCTTCGCAGATAAGGAACCCAGGGTGCTGGAAAACACCCATCCGCTTCCCGCTTATACGGCTTACTACAAACGATTTGACAAAACCTACCACGTTTTGGGGCAGCAGAAATCGATCATCTACAAAAACAAACCCATCCCCAGCGTTGCAAGCTTGGTCGAGGCAATGTTCATCGCCGAACTGAAGAATGGATTATTAACCGCCGGCCACGACCTTGATCGTGTTGAAGGAAATATTTCACTCAATGTTTCCAACGGTGAAGAACACTACGTGGTCATGCGCGGTGAGGACCAGCAGTTGAAAAAAGGTGACCTCTATATCGCTGACGATCGGGGAATTTTATCCGCAATTATTTATGGACCTGACCAGCGCACTCAAATAACGCCTGAAACCAAAAATGCACTCTTTACCGTCTACGCACCAGAAGGTATCTCTGATGAGGATGTGGAAAAGCATTTGCTGGATATTTGCGACCTGGTTCAACTGGTCACCCCAACTGCCGAGGTTGGAATGCTTGAGATTGTGGGCGGATAGTATTATTACAGTACTGGAGCCAATGCATGCCAGATCATCCAGAGATATACCGAAGCCAGGCTGAACAATACGAAGCCCTTGTCTCAAGAGAAGATTATCAAGGCCGGCTGTTGCCAGCCTTGCAAGAGATCACTTCATTCAACAACAAACAAGTTGTTGAATTTGGCGCCGGAACAGGCAGGCTGACCACCCTGGTCGCCCCGCTCGCCAGGTTCATCCACGCCTTTGATAGCTCTCAGCACATGCTTGACCTGGCCGCTCAGAAACTTAGCCTGAGTGGAGCGACAAACTGGCATACCCAAACCGCGGATCACCGCCGCGTCCCTGCCGCGGATCACTCTGCCGATGTGATCCTTTCAGGTTGGAGTGTGTGTTATGTGGTTGTTGACCACCCCCAGGGTTGGCAGGCTGAGATCGACAAAGTATTGACAGAAATGAAGCGTATCCTGGTTCCCGGGGGAAAGACCCTCCTGATCGAAACTCTCGGTACCGGGTTTGGGGAGCCGCATGCACCCGAACATCTGGTCGAGTATTTCTCCTACCTTGAATCCCACGGCTTCACGCGCACCTGGCTGCGAACGGATTACCGTTTTGAGACCATCGAGATCGCCAGGGAACTCACCAAATTCTTCTTCGGCGAAGCCATGCTTGAAAAGATCCTCAGCGACTCGCGAGGCATCACTCTACCCGAGTGCACCGGCATCTGGTCGAGATAAAATGAATTCTCCCCGTAGCAAGCTAAAGGATATTAAGTTCGGTTATCGTGTATGAGCTAGTAATACACTCAATTACACCGGCCTCTCCCCTGCCCCTCTCCATCCGCGGGATGGAGAGGGGTAAGCCCCCACACGCGAAGCGTAGGGGGTGGGGTGAGGCGTAATTACTAACCTTTTCTCGCAGCAAACTTCGGGAAA
>DAIEPS010000114.1 GCA_027348305.1 Anaerolineaceae bacterium
AAGGCGCTGATGATGGTGGTACTAATTTGTTTCGTAACATCATCTACATAAACGCCTGTACCGACAACCCATCCCCACTCAGGAATGAATTTGACGTACGAAATTTTTGGGGCTGCAGGATCACCTGTTTTTCCAGACTTTGGCCACTCATAATCTACACGGCCTTCGCCCTGTTCTGTCGCGACCTTGTTGAATTCAGTAAAAATGTGTTTACCGGTAGGATCAACATATTCTGTCAAACCACCGTCCACAAACCACTCTGGTTTATCAGCACTGGAAACATTGGGATGCATGATGAATTTAGGAGTCAGATCATTGATCCAAAAGTAATTGCCATTGTCATAACGCATGTAGCGCACTGCGTCCATGGCTGCGGATTGGGCTACTTCTGTGGTCAACTGTCCGCTTTTTTCCAACTCAACATAATGCGCGATAACTGCCGCTGCCGAGTTGACCATGTTTTTGGTCTGCTCCTCTTTAGCTGCGAACATGTTGTTTTTATAAACCGGATAGATATATGCGGCCAACAGCACTGTAAAAGCCGCAATAATGATCACACCTAACAATAAAACTTTCTGAAACACTTTAACATTCTGTAAAAATTTCATAGTTCCCAATCCCTTTCTTTAAAAAGACCATTTTTGGTGTATAGACACCAATAAAACCTAATTTGTCATATTAGATAAGATTCTTATAGCTCCTTCTTCAAGGTCACTAATTAAATATTTACAATGTATGGCAAACGAATTTCGCTATAAATATATAATCGCACAGTTTGAAAAAGGTTGCATAAAAAACGGATAAATAATATCGAATTTACTAAAAAATTAGCGTTTATTAATAACTTCTAATAAAAACATTTCGAACAGTCGCCGTATCAAATAATCCAATTCAGATAAATTTCTTTCCATCATTACTCACTTTTTCTGAGAATTTCCTGCCGTTTTTTACCGCCTTACAAAAAAGACAGGATTAAAAGAAATTAATAAATCTTGCTATAATGTGAACATCTGTTATCAGCGAAAATTATTGGTAAACCCCAATTTTTAGTAAACAAAACAGCTAATTAGCAACCAATTGTCATGGGTATTCATTGAAGACCGATTCTTGCCGCGTTCATGGATGTCGCCAATGCACAACTGCTTTTACTAAATCACAGCAACTATACGAATATCTGGCAACAACGTGATTAAGGCTCGTAATACAGTAAGAAGTAAATAGAGAATAGATGATCGAACAGACTGTAAAACAGGAAGCAATTCACCAAAACGATGAGAATTCCTCGGTTGAGGAATTTGAAAATCGCAGAGAGTACGTGCGCGTTTTTTACCCCACCCCCTGCCCGGCGAAATTCTTACCTGAATTGATCTTGAATCATCGTTCCTGTATCGTTCTGGATATCAGCGAACGCGGCATCCGTTTTGCCATATCGAACACTGCTGTTATTAAGAATAAATTCGTTACAGCCCTTTTACGCTTCCCTGATGGTTTTGAAATAGAAATTTCAGGCGAAGTCTTGCGCCGTAATTACAACCAGGTGGCGCTTAAGTTAGAAAGAGGAATTCCTTACAGCCGCATTATGTCGGAACAACTCCGGCTGCGGAACCTGGAAGCCCACGGCGTGATCACCCTTCCTTACTCAACCAGAAGATAATGAAAATCGTTTTATGGCTCGCCCCCATGGACGGGGGCATTTTCTTTTAAGTTGGTTGCCTGCCTATGGGGGGCGTGGTAGAATCACGATACACGAAAATTCCTCTTCTGTTTAAATGAAGAGTTAGCATTCAGGAGGCTGGATTATGGAACAAAAAACTGGTTCGTTTGAAGTGAAAAAGGGTTTAGCCCAAATGCTCAAAGGCGGCGTGATCATGGATGTGGTCAACGCCGATCACGCGAAGATCGCTGAAGACGCCGGCGCTTGTGCTGTGATGGCGCTTGAGCGCGTGCCTGCAGATATCCGCGCGGATGGCGGAGTCGCACGCATGAGTGACCCTGATATGATCCAAAAGATCATTGAATCGGTTAGCATCCCTGTAATGGCCAAGTGCCGCATCGGTCATTTTGTTGAAGCGCAGATCCTTGAGTCCATTGGTGTGGATTATATCGACGAGTCTGAAGTGCTCACCCCCGCGGATGAATCACACCACATTTATAAACACGATTTCAAAGTGCCTTTCGTTTGCGGCTGCCGCAACCTGGGTGAAGCCCTGCGCCGCATTGGCGAAGGCGCGGCCATGATCCGCACCAAGGGTGAAGCCGGCACTGGCGACGTGGTAGAAGCCGTGCGTCATGCCCGCACAGTATTGGGTGAGATCCGACGACTGCAGAACATGCCCGAAGAAGAATTAATGGCATTTGCCAAAGAGATCGGTGCGCCTTACGAATTGATCGTTGAAACCCGCAAATTGGGCCGCATGCCCGTGGTCAACTTCGCGGCCGGCGGCATCGCCACTCCCGCAGACGCAGCTTTGATGATGCAACTGGGTGTGGATGGTGTCTTCGTGGGTTCCGGTATCTTCAAATCCGGCGACCCCTCCAAACGCGCCACAGCCATAGTCAAAGCCACCACACATTACAAAGATGCCAAGATATTGGCCGATGTCAGCCGCAACCTGGGTGAAGCCATGGTCGGCCGGCAGATCTCAGCCATGACAGACGCCGAGAAAATCGCTACGCGCGGTTGGTAAGGGAACTATGAAAATTGGCGTCCTGGCATTACAAGGCGACTTTGCAGAACACCAGGTAATGCTCGAATTGCTGGGGGCTGAAGTGACCCAGGTGCGTCTGCCTGAACACCTCAACGGGTTAAGCGGGTTGATCATCCCGGGTGGAGAATCCACCACGATCGGCAAACTGGCAACCGCTTATGGGTTGATGGAACCGTTAAAAACCTTTGGTAAAACGCAGGCCGTTTGGGGCACATGCGCCGGCGCCATCTTTTTAGCCAAAGACGCGCACCGTCCGCAGCCATTATTGCAATTGATGGATATTGTGATCGAACGCAACGCTTTCGGCCGCCAGGTGGATAGTTTTGAAGTCGATCTTAAAGTTCCTGGCTTGAACCTGACCGGAAAACAAGACATTCCATTCCACGCCGTGTTTATCCGTGCGCCGTTGATCGAATCGGTTGGCAAAGGTGTAGAAGTGCTTTCCGCTCTCGAAGATGGGAGGATCGTGGCTGCCCGACAAGGAAAGCTGATGGCAACCTCGTTCCATCCAGAATTGACCCGGGATGACCGCTTCCACCGCTACTTTATGGAGTTGGCAAAATAACCGTTCGCCCGTTCGCCTGGTATGATCTTCCCTCATTAATTCGCCATCACAACGGATTGATCTGCCTCAATCAGAGATACTTCCTCACCCACGGCAACCCATTGGGAATTGCCTCATTGGCTTCACGTTTTAAACCCTCCGCGGAGAGTTTTACGGCTGTAGCTGAATCTTCAGACGCGAGCACCTGCCTGATCAGCCAGGTGCTGCATAAAGCCGGCGAACGTTCTGCACGTTTAAACTTTTTGGTCATGGAAAACTCAAACGGCCAGGATGACATTCTTGAACTCCTGGATTATCTGAACGGTAAAGCCGGAGAAATGGGTGCTCTGAATGTGCTCGCAGAAGTTTCAGAGTCTTCTCCCGTGTTTGAGTCATTACGCAAAACCGGTTACTC
This sequence comes from Anaerolineaceae bacterium, assembly GCA_027348305.1. Lineage (GTDB taxonomy): Bacteria > Chloroflexota > Anaerolineae > Anaerolineales > Anaerolineaceae > UBA6107. The sequence continues at coordinate 3,668 of DAIEPS010000114.1, forward strand.
ACCTTACGGCTGGGAAGCCGCGTGGAAGCTGCCTAAAAAAGTCGCCTTGAACTCTGATGCAGATCATGAGTGGACCATCTCTGCCGCCACCGACGAACCTCAATTGCGCGGACTATACCAGTCATTGGTACCGCCCATCGTGCAAGCTGCTGAAGCCTATGGCAACGGGGGAACCCGCAGGCTTGTCTACCGCGAGAACGACGAGATCGTGGCCTTCGTTGAAAGCAGCGCTGGCCCCAACGGATTGTACCTGCGGCCATTGATCCACCCGGCCGTGTTGGATATCAACGCCCTGCTCAATGCATTAATTGGTCAGTTTAACGATATAGGCCAACCCGTTTACCTTCAGGTGCGATCCTATCAAGCCTGGCTATTGAATACCCTTGAAATAATCGGCGGGGAATCTTCAGGCCATTTCACTTTGTTGGTCAAACACCTGGCCGTCTTGCAGCGTAACGGCGTGATCATCACAAACGGTAACCTGGTGAAGAACCGTCAGGCTGAACCCACCGCCCCCATGGTCAGCCACTTGACAGTAGACGATCCACCTTCCGCCCCATAGGAAAGGAAGTTCTTTATTTATTTCCTTCTGTTTTTCCCAATTCCATTTCTGCTGTGTTTAATTGTTTTGACAATCACATGCCTGCGGAATCAAAAGCAGGGATGGAAAAGGCTGTTTGGTATCGCCCTGTTTGGCCTCTATATTATCGCGGTCATAGGCGTGGTCTTTTTCCCCATTTCCATCCCTCTCAACTGGCCTGCCAACCTGAACTGGAAAGAAACCCTTAACAACCTGAGCAGGATCAATCTATCGCCGTTATATTTCCTTTCCATTACACACCATCCATTTTCTTTACGCTGGCTGCTGGCAGATTTTGGATTGAACGCGATCCTGACCATGCCATTTGGTTTTGGTCTTGGGTACTTCCATAGACCCGGCTGGATGAAACTGCTTTTTTGGGCATTGCTGACCGGCCTGACCATGGAGGGGATTCAACTGCTGGTCATCCTCACTATTGGCACCCTCTACCATACCGTGGATATCAACGATGTGATCCTTAATGCTCTTGGCGTTATCGTCGGGTATTGTTTCTTCCTGATCACGCAAAAAGTCCTTCACAAAACAAACAAGACTGGAAGGACTCAAACTGTAGAGAAACAAGATTAATTCAGGGATTAACGTTAAAATAGAATTACAAGGTTACTATGACACAAAAGAGAATTACTGACGATTTACACATATTAATGACCGTTTTACCCGCGCGTATTGTGGATGCGGTTAAAAAAGCCAACAACAGCGACAACCTGCTTGAGATCATTTTGGATCTCGGCCGCCAGCCCATTGCGCGGTTCGTGAACGGAGAAGTGATCTTAAGCGAAGAAGAGATCAAGCGTATTGATATCGATTTTGTGGTCGCGCATATTGGCGAATTTGACGCCGATAACCGCGCCGGCCTGGAACGCACCCTGCACCGCATTTCCGCCATCCGCAACCGGCACAACGTGATTGTCGGCCTGACCTGCCGCGTCGGACGCGCCGTCTACGGCACCATCGACATCATCCAGGACCTGGTGGAATCTGGCAAGAGCATTTTGCTGTTGGGCAAGCCTGGCATTGGCAAGACTACCATGCTGCGGGAATCCGCACGCATTTTGGCCGAAACCAAACGGGTGATCATTGTGGATACCTCCAACGAGATCGGCGGTGACGGGGATGTGCCTCACCCAGCAGTGGGCAAAGCACGCCGCATGCAGGTGGCTACTCCCTCACTTCAGCATGAAGTGATGATCGAAGCTGTTGAGAACCATAACCCCGAAGTGATCATTATTGACGAGATCGGCCGCGAGCTTGAAGCCCTGGCCGCCCGCACGATCGCCGAAAGGGGTGTGCAGTTGGTCGCGACCGCCCACGGCCGCACCATGGAAAACCTGCTGCTCAACCCCACGCTTTCTGACCTGATCGGCGGCATTGAATCGGTAACGCTTTCTGATGAAGAAGCACGCCGCCGCGGGACCCAGAAGACCGTGCTCGAACGCCGTTCACCCCCCACCTTTGATGTGCTGGTTGAATTGCAAGACCGCGACCGCGTCGCCATCCACCCGGATGTGGCTGAAGTGGTTGATACCATCGTCCGCGGCTACCCTGTGACCCCGGAGATCCGCTGGCGTGATGAAAAAGATGAGATCCACATCGAAAAACCCGTGAAACCCGCCGGCACAAAAGGCATGGTTCAGGGCACCCGGCGCTCTTACCAGGGCGGCGGCGACTCAAGAAAAGGCGACGCCTCTCAGCCCTACGTCACCAACCGGCAAAGACCCGAAGTCTCTTTTGAACCCGAATCTTACGATCAACCCCCTCAAAGGGTGATCTCTCAGCGCAATCCCAACCGGATCGTGCGCATCTACCCTTACGGCGTGGCGCGCAACCGCATGCAGCAAGCCACCGCCCGGCTGGGGGTGCCCGCCCAGGTCGCCAGGAACATTGACGACGCGGATATCGTGTTGACACTGCGTACGTATTACCGTTCACGCCAGCAGCCCATCATGGA
>DAIEPS010000115.1 GCA_027348305.1 Anaerolineaceae bacterium
CTGAAGGGCCTGCGCCCCCGCTACGAGGCCCACCACGGGGTGGTCATCCCAGACGAAATCCTGGGATTGTCGGTCAAAATTGGAATTCGCAGCCTACCCGGGCGCAACTTCCCCGACAAGGCCATTGACCTGATCGACGAAGCCTCATCCCGTGTGCGGATGTACAAGAGCCCGGCTGCCCAGACTTTCAAAGACTTGATGACTCAACTGCGCGGAATCCGCGCGGACCGGGCCGCAGCGGTTGAGGGTGGCCGCAACGACGACGCCCAGGAATTGACCGACAAGGAATCAGGCCTCAAGGTGCAGATCGAAAAGCTGCGTACCGGCTGGGACCGTTCGACAAGCCCTGTGGTCACCCACGAAGACATTGCCGAACTCGTCTCCATGTGGACGGGTGTGCCCATCATGCAGTTGGCCACCGAAGAATCTGAACGTCTGCTGCATATGGAAGACGAAATGCGCAAGAGCATCGTCGGCCAGGATGAGGCCATCGAAACCATTTCCAAGGCAGTACGCCGTGGACGCGCCGGGTTGAAAGACCCGCGCCGGCCGATCGGCTCATTCATGTTCCTCGGACCCACCGGTGTGGGCAAGACCGCCCTTACCAAGACCCTGGCCATGTTCCTGTTTGGCAGCGAGGAATCACTGATCCAGATCGACATGTCAGAATTCATGGAACGTCATAACGTCAGCCGCCTGGTAGGTGCGCCTCCGGGTTACGTCGGTTTTGAAGATGCCGGCCAGCTCACCGAAGCCATCCGCCGCCGCCCGTACTCCATCGTGGTCTTTGATGAGATCGAAAAAGCCCACCCTGAAGTGCACAACATGCTCCTGCAGATCATGGAAGAAGGCCAGCTCACCGATGCCCGCGGGCATAAGGTGGATTTCCGCAACGCGATCATTGTCATGACCTCCAATATTGGTGCGGACATGATCAAAAAACAGGGCAGCCTGGGCTTCAACCTCAAGAAAGATCAGAAGGAAGAAGAAGCCAAGAATTATGACGATATGCGCAAGAAATTGATGGATTCACTCAAGAAAGTCTTCAGGCCAGAGTTCATCAACCGGCTGGACGGCGTGATCGTTTTCCATCCGCTCAACCAGGAGCACATCCGCATGATCGTCAATGTGGAGCTCGAGAAGGTGGCCGTGCGCATGCGCGATCACAACATCGAATTGAAAGCTTCCGACGCCGCACTGGACTTTTTGTCCACCGAAGGTTTCAACCCCGAGATGGGCGCCCGTCCATTGCGCAGGGTCTTGCAGGATAAAGTGGAAGACCGCCTCTCGGATGCCGTGCTTTCGCACGAATTCAACGACGGCGACACTATTTTGGTGGACCTGAACAAGGATAAAGAAGTCGTACTCAAGCGCGAGAAGAAAAAGAAGGTCTCGAAAGAGATCGAACACCCCGAGACCCCCGAACCGGTTCCGGCGTAACGACCTAACGGGTAAGGGCAATTCATGAATTGCCCTTACCAGATGATAAAACACACCTCCACAGACTTTTAATTCTGTGGAGGTTTTTCTTTTGCCACCCTTTACCTCCACGAGGTGACATACCCCTGCAACGACGTTATGGGGATGATCTGGCAGCTCTCCACGTTGACCAGTGCCAGGGTCGGCATATATTCCGAGAGGGAAGTGTCTTGCACACTCATCATCAGCCATTTTCCGTCCGGGCTCCAGTAGGGCTCGGTCACTACAATGGGATCGGCGTTGGCGATCAGCCTTGCATTGCTCCCATCCAGGTTGGAGATGTAGACGCTGTAGCGATCCCCGGGCAGCATGGCTTCATAGGCGATCTGCTTGCCATCCGGCGAGACGGCGATGCCCGCGTTTTGATAATTGACCTGGGTATGCGTGGTGATTTCCCCAGTGTTAATCTCGATGGATTTAACGGTTATTCCCTGCGGCCCTTTGACCGAGTAGATCAGGGTTGAGCTGGATGGCATCCAGGTTTGGGCGGTATTTGCCTCGGAGTCTGATAAAAGCGCAGTGATGTTGGACCCATCGGCATCCATCAGCATCAATTCATAAGGTCCAGGTGCATTGATCTTTCCGATGCCAGGGCCGCGGGTGAACGCGATTTTCGTGCCATCCGGTGACCATAGCGGATCACGGTCTCTGCGGGTTGTATCGGCTATCAAGTGAGATTCACCCGTTTCAAGCGACATCAGTTTCAACCCCCCGTTTGTGGCAAACACGAGCGTCTTTCCATCAGGGGATAATGAACCTCCATCTCCCCTGCCCAGATCAATAGGATCAGCCCCGGTCAACTCCGCGCTCACGACATGATAGTAATAATCAGGCGCCAGTGTGCTGGCCAGGATCAGTTTTCCGTCAAGCAAACTTTCAGGAATATTGAGAGAAGCATTTCCAAGCGCAGCCTTCCAGGTGGATTCGGTAAGGCAGGCTTGCGGCATGGGGGTGGGTAGGGCACCATCCGTAAAGGCGGGCAAGTCCACCTCAGCCTGCCACGGACCGGTTATTTTCTCGGTATATGCGGTGACCGTCAGGGTGATGGGGCTTTCGGGGATTGTTGCGCAGTAGATAAACCCAAAGCCATCGATAAGACCACCTTCTCCATGACATTGTGGATGATCCAGTTGATCGATGTAAATCATGCCAATTTCTTCAGGCGTCTCTATCTTGTAGGTTCGACCGGTGTCTTGCAAACTCGTGGTTTCGTCTTTGATTGTGATGGTATGGCCGTCAACCTCAAAGGCCCAGGTTTGACCGAATTGTTTACTGGTGGTAGGGTCAAAAGTAAAGCTTTGATTGGCACCTCGTTGGATCCAAATTTCATCGATTACCAGGCTTCCCTTGCCGGGGATATACCTACCTGCTGTTCGATAAGTGAAGGAATACACTTCTTTATCTGGTACTGTATTCGGATCGGCGTGATATGTGTAGGGATACATAAAGGGATATACGTCTTCGCTTGATTCTGTGTCCGGATCGGAAACCGTACGATCTTCTGTGATAACAACAGCATTTCCCGCGGCATCCAACAAATGGACATCATTTTCATCCACACTTTCAAACCAGAAAGATGACGAAGTCTTGGTTAAAGTTCCCATTAGCAACAGTTGATCGTTGGTTTGGATGTACTTGGTGACGCTTAATGAGAACGGATCAGCCGGAGAAGTTGCTTCATCAGTTGCGCTTTGTTGAGTGGGGGTCGGTAATTCCACCAGGGGATAGACGGTCATCCCTTTTGGTGCTTCGACTAGCGTGAAGGGTATCTCTATCGGCTGAGGAACAATGGATGTTAGAGCTCCTTCGATGCACGGCAGCACCAGGCTGGCGGAATTATCCTCCACAGGGATGTTTTCGAAATCTAGCTGCCTTGAGTAACCGCTGTTCCAGAAGTTGCCGTTAACCGTTTCCGCTTTCAATTGCCCGCCGTCTGAAAGCTGCAGCCAGGGGATTTTGTGGCACTGGTCAACAGAAGATGTGTACTTCGTTTCTGTGAAGGAGTTGTTTTCCACTTGATAGGTGATATGAGTTTGTTTTGAATCAACCACGACCTGCGTGATGCTGATTTTGGTTTCCTTATGTTTGTTTTCCACCGGTTCCTTCAGGATGCGCAGGGGTACGTTTTGTTCCACAAATCCCGCGCCGGGGATGTAGCCAAAAAGTTGTTTAATGGCCTGTGCCACGCTGGGCACCGAGGCCAAAATGGCAACCACCACGACTATGGCAGCAAAGGTGGTTATTAATGTTCTCTTTTTCATGATTTTGTTTTTTTCCTTTCTTACTTTGATCATCAGATCTGAAGAAAGGTTGATATCCTGCCCGAGCGATTCCCGGGCGAGTTCGTCCAAAAGTTGGTTGGAAGTTTGTTTGTTCATGATGGGTCACTTTCCAATCCCATGAATGAGCGCAGCTTTTTCCGCGCACCATTCAGGAGCCATTTCACCGTCCCGGGAGCGACGTCGTGCCTTTCGGCCATTTCCTTTTCACTCAATTCAAGGTAATAGCGTTCGACGATCACGGCCCTTTCGCGCGGAGTCAGCCTGGAAATCCCATTAAGGATCTCCTGCTTGAGTTGTCGGTATTCCACCTGGTCTTCAGTGGAAGTCGCCCTGTTGATCAGCAGCTCCACCTCGGCTGGGGTCAGTTCATCATCCAAACCGACTTCCTTGCTCCGTTTTTCTGCCATGTTGATGGCCACGTTCACCACACTGCGCAGCAGATAGGGTTCAAATGGCCGCGACTCATCAAAATAGCGGATGCGCTGGTAGACGCGCAGAAAAGTCTCCTGCACCGCGTCTTTGGCCGTCTCTTCGTCCCGGGTGATCAGACAGGCAGTCCGCAAGGCTTTCTGCTGGTGGAGCGCCACCAGTTCTTCCATGCCGCCGATATCACCTTTCTTCAGGCGTCGTATTGCTTGTGCTTCAGTCATGCATGCATCCATTAGTCTGAGATCTCATACAATATATACAGCCTGAAATTGAAAAGGTTGGCGCCGAAGTCGCTTTTGTTTTTAAACAATTAATTAAGGTAATTATCTCTTAATAATATTCTGGCGTAGATGCTGTCTTGAATGTCAAGAAGAAACTTGCAATGGATTTAGGTAATTAGGGTCAAAAGGACGACCAGTCTTCAAAATACCAAAAACAAGATGTAAGAGTTTACGCATGGCTGCGCTTACCAACTCCATTGGAAGTAAACCCGATTGAGATAACCTTGCACAAAAGGTGACAACAATCGGGTTTTTTCTTTTTGCCACGATAGCAGGCATATATAGTGCTTTTCTAAGGTTAGCATTGCCCGTTTTTGAGAGACGAGACTTCTTGTGTACTGATGTTCCAGAAAGGAAATTGCGAGGCGTCAGGCCTGCATAAGCAGCCAACTGGCGAGCACTTTGAAAATCTAATATATTGCGAATCTCTCCTAGCAACTTGGCCGCAGTGAGCTCACCAATTCCAGGGATAGTCACAAGCAAATCTTGCATTCTTTTGAGCTCTTTGTGTTGATTGATGTGATCTTGAATGGCCTTTTTTGTTTGTTTGATCTGATCATCAAGAAAACCACACAAAGAGGTTAAGCTATCCACCACGAAGTTCGTTTGAACACCTGAATGCAGACGATTGGCTTCTTGCAGTTTAGCCCCTTGCAAGTCTTCTAAATGGCGCACTAGAGCCTGTAAATCCTTGAAACTGGCTGGTGGTGGGGTCCAAAGGGCAGGTTTCTCACGTAAGCAATACTCTGCAATAAGCTCAGCGTCTGCTTTATCAGTCTTATTACGTCTCAACTTGCTATTGCCATAATGTTTGATCCTGGCTGGGTTCACCACACTCACTGGGAATCCATGAGCAAGTAAGTATTCAGCCACTGCATTGCCATATTGACCTGTGGCTTCCAGACATACATGAACATTTGAGGTGGTATGGTTTCTTAGCCATTGTTCCATTTGTTCATGTCCTTTCTGGTTGTTCGTGAATTGCCCATGGTTCAAATGAATCCCATCAGAGAGGGCGATATCAAGCGTTTCTTTGGCTACATCAATTCCGAGAACTCGCTGTTCCATTTGCATTCTCCTTTGGTACACTAGGTTTAAGACACTGATCAGACTAGCCTATACCGGGTCTACCTTGTGAATGCAAGCTCTTCTCTTTTGGCTAAAGGTGCGAGAGGCTTCAGATGCTGTACGACCTTGATGAAGGTTATGAAGGCGGGGATCTAATCTACGTCACAGGCTTGATGCCCAAGGGTGGGTCCAGATTCTCCCGTCTTTGTCTGATCAGCGTCCTTTACCTCAACATTATCCTTTACCTCTTAAGATACAAGGGTGGGTTCGTTCTCTGAACCCACCTTATATATTGACGTAAGTTCGTTCGTTGAATCCCCATTCACTTAATGGTTCTGTCATTGCGAACCCTGGATAGAAATAATCCATTAAGCACAAATAATAAACAACGGTTCACTTCTATCGCGAAATTAACTCTTGTCAGGGTGAAGCAATCCCCTTTGAAAAGCTACAAGGGTTGGTTTCGTAATCTTTCCCTGGCACTCCCTGGCACTTGCTGCCAGTGCAAGTGTGCAGCCAGGGCAGGTGTGCTCCCCTCATGAGCCTCGTTCTTTGAGGGCGGCGAAGTCGTAGATGCTGTCTTGAATGTCAAGAAGAAACTTGCAATGGATTTAGGTAATTAGGGTCAAAAGGACGACCAGTCTT
>DAIEPS010000116.1 GCA_027348305.1 Anaerolineaceae bacterium
TACGCGCAACCGCAAGATCGGCGTGGAAAAGGTCTACGTCGGCTCGTTGAACGCTTCGATGGTGCGGGTGGGCGAGTTGTTCAGGGGCGCGCTGCAGCGTTCCGCGGCGGGCATCATCATGGCCCACAACCATCCCAGCGGGGACCCTGCGCCCAGCCCCGAAGACGTGACGTTGACGCGCGCGGCCGTCCAGGCCGGCAAACTGCTGGATGTGGAAGTACTGGATCATCTGGTGATCGGTAATAACTCCTTCGTCTCAATGAAGGAGAAAGGGCTGGGGTTTGGATAAAAAGAACTCATGATCGATAGCCACTATTCAAAGTAATATGCTAATGTTAAAATATATTAATCTAAATCTTTCTCATTTCTGGAGGGGTAATGAAGAACAAACGGTTCGTCCTATTTGCTGTCATTATGGCAGCGGTTTTAGCTTTTTCAGGTTTATTTCAACAAGTCCAGGCTGGCCAACAACAAAACAACGGTCCAACATCAACACCCACGATTGTTCAGCTACAAGGCATCGCCGATGGTGATTGGACAACCGGTTCAGATTACTCCATTGACCTGAGCACAATAAAACCTCCAAAGAGTTATTTGCAGCTCCTGGGCGAACCAGTAACGGTCACAGAAAAACGTACGATTTGCCACCCGTTCCGCGGTGCAGATTATGGTTGGACCGGAAGCATCTACATACTGATCCATGGAAAATGGTCCAAGGTGACTACATATTTCACCAGGGTTCCAGATTCAGAAGGCCCGTTAATGGCCTGTACCACTGCAATCCCTGGCGGTATTTACGCTTTGTTTGGCGTCTATGATGAGACTAAAAATCCAACCGCTACATTTCTTCCAACTGCAACACCCACCAAGACAGCTACACCTAAACCGACATCCAAACCACCTGTGGCGGAACCCACAGGAGTAAATAGACAGTAGATCGTGGTAACGGGTGGGTGGGTTCGACGCGATCTCTGCGCCCCACATGTCCCCAGTTCTTCCGGGGCGAGCGACGCGATCTTGGCGCACCCGAGTGAAGCGAGTGGTGAGCGAGTGGGGTTGAACCCACCAAAAAGCGTTTTGATCATGACGATTATCAAATAATGATTTCGAAAAAATCATTTCGTTGACGAATCGAAAGGCTTATAGTAAAATACCTTCCGCTGGCGAGGTAGCTCAACGGTGGAGCAGTGGACTCATAAGCCATTGGATGTGGGTTCAAATCCCACCCTCGCCACTCAGCAAAAACATCCATATGGATGTTTTTTGTTTAAGGTAAAGGATGTGCCTCTTCGCAAATCCTACCCTCGCCACTCAAAAAACATCCTTTTGGGTGTTTTTTTTATTGTTAAAATGCCATTAGGTGGGTTCACCCGACGAACCCACCCTACCGCTACTACCGTTAATTAAAAACAAAGAGACCGGCACGCTGGTCTCTTTGTCCAATCAAATCGTAAAACTAATTTGGATTAGCAATCCAGTCCAGAACTTCCTGGCGGTCAATGCGGTAGCCAAAGTCGGTGCCGCGGCATATTGAATTCATGCCAAATGAGGTCACCGCCACGATCAGGTTTGAACTGGAAGGTCCAAGAAAAACGGGGCCGCCCGAATCGCCGGAACAGGTTCCGCCGCGGCCGTCGCCGTTGCCCTGGGTTTGAAGATTATAGCCATCCGTGGATCTGCTGCCAAGATTGACGAGCGTGGAACTCGCCATCAGCCTGCTTCTATATGAAATGTTGGGTAGCGCATCTTTTGTATTGGTGCTGTAAGTCAAACCGTATCCGCTAACGGTAAAGAGGGTGTCTTTCAACCCGCGCGCTTTATCAAGCTTGTCTAGGATACCCACTGTAGGAAGCTGACCATATTCGGACATGGCAATGGGTTGATCGAGGATCACAATGCCTACGTCGTGAGTATCGGGGTAGCCCGCAAAATTGGCAAAGCCGTAGTTATAGATCTCATCAGATGTAGCGCAGAGCGTACCGAGGGTGCCCGCTGCGCAGCTATCTGCGTAACCCGTAACGGGGTCATAACCCAGATCCGGGTCATAATTGGCTCCCGCATCTTGTTGGAACCAAACCCGGGCTGTCACCGCACCTTCAGCGGTATCCGCACAATGCCCGGCGGTGAGCAGTTTCGTGGGGCTGATCAAAGACCCCGTGCAGCGCCAAATGAAGGTTCCCTCAGCGTTATAGAATGCCACCATTCCGACGTAAGGGTGTTCGTCATCATTTACCCAGTTGCCGGTGATGGCAAGAACGGGCATGACGACCAGTGCTAATGCGACCAATACAAGTGGAAAAGCTCGACCAAATTTTTGCATATCTATCCTCCTAACGATAAGAAACGAATAAAATTACCTCTAATGAAATTCGGTGGCCTTTTAAGTATAGCACTTTGAAATATGATGAACAACAATTATTTTCAAGATAATCGAATAATGTTAAAGCTCTATTTTCACCCTAATTGGGTAGGTATCCGTGAACCTGTAAAGCATAATTATTCGTCCATCCGCGGCTGAAGCAATTCTAAGAAATTCCGCCTTGTAATAAGTACCTCATTTCCCTCTTGCCAAAATAGAAATTAAGTTCTAATATTGTAAAGAAAATTTATCCGTGTCGCTCTTTGACAACTGATTCTCCATAGCCGCCTCATTAATCTCCAGAACCGCACCGAGTCGTTTTTCATGTGCCCGAGCGACACGATCCTGGTGCAAACGAGCGTAGCGAGAGGTGAGCGAAGGGTAGTGGAATTGTTTTTGATTTCACGTAAAGAAAACAATTATTTTTACGCCGCTGAGAAATAGGGTAGGTTTTTGCAGATAAGATTATGCTTTTCGTGAATCGCATTCATGGGGCAATGACTTTGTGATGTACACAAAAAAGAATTTCCAAATCACTATTCACTATTCTCTGTCTTACGGCAATACCGTGCAGTTCTGGGCGTGATCGCAATCGCCGAAGTACTCAATGGACTCGATAGTGCCCATGCATTCAAATTCGCCCCAATCGTCACACAGGTTGTTGCCGATCTCAACGTTGGAGTAGGTGTTGTCGCCCTGTGGTTCAACGAAGACAGGGCCGCGGTCGGAGGTTTCAAAGGAAACAAAGGCGTGGCCGGTTTCCTGCCCAACGAACTGGACTGTGACGATCTTGGCGTCGATGTTTGAGTAACGGGCGTTGGCAACGAGGTCGATGGCGAAATCCATGCAGTTGTAATCGTCGATATCGTATTCATGCCAGTTGGTATGGTCGTTCGCGAGGAACTGGGTGAGCTCCTTCCATGAGACGGACTGGTATTGGGGGGTGGGGGTCATCTCAGGAGCTGACGGTGTGAATCCGTTGGCAGGGTCATAACGGTAGACATTCAGATTGTCAAAGGCTACTTCCACTTCGCTGTCGAGCGAAGGCTGCGCGCCCATGCCGAAATATCCCTTTGATATGGCCTGATCCTGGAAGCTGTATTCATAGTGATCGTTAAAATAGAGCGCATATGTATCGCCGTGGGCAGTAATGGTCACCTTGTTGGTTTTACCGGTGGTATTGAGCCAGGCAGAAGAGGTGGGCAGTTTAAGCATACCGTAAACGCCTTTAATAAAGCGGTGGATGTAATAAGTGCCATCATCCATGACGGTGAGGGCGTAGAAATTGTCGTTGTCTTTGTAGCGCCACACGACCATGCTGCCGGTCGTTTCGTCGTCCCCGATGATGTGACGGAGATCCACAGAAAGGACAAAATTGTCATAAGAGGTGGTTGAAGTGTTATAGAAACTGTAATCGGTTTTGACGACCTGAATGATATATTCGCCCTTTGAATAATAGAAGCGACTTTCGCCGTCATCGGCCGCATCCCATCCGCGGGTATCATCTGAAAAATCGTTGGAATAGAGGGTGGCGTCTTTAACAGGGTCAGGGGTGGCCGTGGGCGCCTGGGTGGGAGTCACTGTCGGCTCCGGTGTGGATGAGGCTGTGGCAGTGGCGGTATTGAAAACACCTAACGTGGACTTGGCCAGTTCCAAAGGGGCACAAGCAAGCGTGAACAACACGATGACCAGCATGATGGCAATGCGTTTCATATTCCTCCCAAAGACTCCCTTCATTTTAGCGTATCGAGAATTCCTGTCAAGCGAAAGAAGGAGGATTCATTTTTAAAGCATTACCGACTGCATTTATTATCGGCAAGAATGACACCAGACGCACTGGAATAGAGGGTATCCAACTGGTTTTGCAGGGCTGCGACATCCGCGGAGGAGACGGCGTTAGGAAGCTGCTCAAACCTATGGGTCGCAACCGGGTCAAACAAAACCAGTACAGCACATTGTGTGTGGATCAAGTTATCCAGTGAGGACTGATCGCTGACGGAGAGTGTATAAGCACTGCGGTTGGTGTAAAACAGGAGGATATCCGGCGCGTTGGTGATCAACGGACGGTCCTGCGGAAGGGCGACCTCACCAGTGAGGATGGGATTCTCCTTCCAGATCGGGTAGGTATATCCGTTGGGATAATTTCCCACAACAATCGGGTAGGCCATGAAAGGCTGGAAGTTGAAAACTACAAAGAATGCAGCGATCAGAATCCCGATCAATGGCATTGTGATGCGCGGGTGGACTATACGCGAGATGAGCAGCGCGCAGGTGAGCAGCAGGCTGTAATACACCGGGATAAGGGGAGCCAGCATGCGGTCATCGATGGAAATGATCTCGGTGGACACTGAGTAGATGACCAGCAGCACCGCCATGTAAGCGGCGATTACGACCGAGAGTGCAAGTGCCAGCGTTTCACCACTTCCGCGCTCGGAGGTTTTTGGTTTTTTGAGCGAAAGGAAAAGCCCGATCACGATCACAGCCGCCAAAAAGAGCAGCAAAATGGGGCGAAACAGGTCCGCACTCACGCCAGGAATCATGTTGGTGCGGTAGGGCAGCCAATATTTGAGCACCACTACAGCCTGTGAGGCAAACTGGCTGACCTTTGCGGTGAATGAGAAATCCATTGAATAGGTTCTAGAGCCGACACTGTATTTTGACAACAACTGCTGCCCAACCCAGACCAGCATGGGCATAAAGCTGACAATGCCATATTTCAACAGGTCGCGAACCCGTCCGCGCAGCGGTTTATTTGACAGCAGTGCTATGCACAAGACTCCGGCTGCTGGGAACGCCACAAAGGCGTAGCGCGTGAGCAGGGCCAGGGCAGCCAAAAAAGCTGAAAGGATCAGCCATTTGGTAGAGTCCACTTTAAGTGCATAGATTAGAAGAAGGAACCCAGGGATGCCAAGCACCATTGCCAGGGGATCTGACATGATGCTGGTAAAACTGACCCCCAGTGCCGGGGTGGTGGTGATCATCACGGCGAAGCAAAGTGAGACCCAAAAAGATCGGGTGATGAGATACAGCAGCCATCCGCTGGCAGCGATGAGTGCGGCAAAGAAGACGATATCCATCACGCGGGCGGCGGTAATTAGATCGATTTTGAGGAGTGCAAACAGGCTCAGGAAAACGGAGTAGAAGGGGGCGAAGATCATGAGAGGGGCGAAGCCGCCGTTTGGGTTGAACAGACCCAGGCCTCTGCCGGCAGCGAAATTCCGCGCCGCGGAAAGGTAAGCGGCCGAGTCGCTGAATCCCCAGGGTGCATATTTTGTGCAGTCTGCGATATACCAGCCTGCACCCAGCGAAACCAGGGCAAGCAGGGCTAGAAAGATCACTTTTTGATGTTTTTGCACAAATGCCGACATGGCTTCACCAATGTGTTTATTGTTCAGAAAAAGTATACACAATTTGATCGTTTTGATCGGTGAGTTCCACCAATCCCAGCAAGGCAGCCTGTTGCCTGACCTGTTCAAGGTTAGGGTAAGCCGAGGAATCAATGACGATATATCTCACACCCAATATTTTCAACAATTCAACCGAATGCTCATCAGGAAACAGGTCAAGAACCGGTTGGATCTCAAGATATTGGATGGGCTGGTTGGCATTAAAGAAACCGCCGACAAAGGGTTTCTTGTTAAAAAGGGAATAATAAATGAAAGACTGGTCTGTGTCTTCGCTGAACGGCATCTGCACCATCGCACCGTCATCAGACTGAGCAGCGAGCCACAGGTCCACAGGGCGGGGTTGGGGCTGCGATAATGCCTGGCTGTAGCTGCCGGGGTAAAACTCGAA
>DAIEPS010000117.1 GCA_027348305.1 Anaerolineaceae bacterium
CGATATGTTTCGCAGAACGGTGATGTAGCTCCCCCAACCGGAGCGATCACCAGCCCGCTACCTTATGCCACTGTTACTTCGCCCACACTTAATGTGAGCGGCTGGATGCATGATGACACTGCAGTGGCAACCGGCCAATTGATGATCAATACTGGCAAAGCCTGGACACCGATCGGCAGCCTTATAACCTCAACACCTTTTACACAAGAGATCAACCTTTGTGACGCCAACATCCCCGATGGAAAATTCTTCCTCTCGATTGAAGTGACAGATAAAGCTGGTAAGGTTTCGACTGACAACCAGGGCTTGACCGAATTAACCAAGACATATGCATGTCCAGCGCTGCCTCCGGCCTGCACACCTGGTGTGAACCAGGTTGCGTTATACACTGAAGCCGAATACCAGGGGACCTGCCAGGTATTTGATATTGGAGATTATACAAACTTAGGTGCCCTGACACCTTCATTCTTAGATAATACACGGTCCATCCAGGTGGGCGGTGGTGTCTCAATACTTCTTTATCCGGATGTTGATTTTGCAGGGACGTATGAGCTTTTCCAGGATGGGGATTCCAACCTGGCTGATAATTTGATCGGAGCTTACAACGCGGCATCCATGAAGGTCATCGCACGTGTCAATCCTCCCGAACCGCCTGTTCTCACTTTGCCTGATCTCATTACCACAACCTTGAATTTGAACCTGGCCTGGACGGTGGCACCCGGTGAACAGACGCGCAGCACACTTGCCGGACCGGATGGTTATTCGGCGGCGCTCGAGTGGCAAGATGGCTCCTCCTGGGCGGTTGGGTTTCTGGCACCCGGTGATTACACCTGGATGGTTGAAGCGCGCAACCTGGCCGGAACAACCAGTATTACCCAGGAATTCACTGTTACTAAAGGATCAGTATTGCCTGTCAGTCATATGATCGCATTGCCGCAAATCACCAATTCAAGTGCGGTCGAGCTTACCTGGGAAGTTGACCAGGGAGCGGAAGGAATCAACCATTTTGAATTTCAAACGAGTTACCCTGGCGGCGAGTGGTTTGATGTGGAAGAGAAACCCGCCGGCGATAAGCGTCAAATGGTTTATTGGGGTACTCCCGGACAAACCCTCCAGTTCCGCATGCGGGCAGTGGATGAGGTTGGAAATGCCGAAGAATACATCAGTGTGCCTGAAACCAGCACCCTCCTTGTTGGTTCCTGCATCGTGGACGCGTTTGAGGGGGGTGACCCGGGTGATGATGATATAACCGGCGCCTCCTTGATGGAAGTTGGTTCCACTGTAACCCATAACTGGTGTGCACCCGCTACTCGTGGAGATGGCAGCCAGACGGATTACCAGGATTGGATCAGTTTCACCGCTGCAACTGGCGATCAACTCAGATTTACCACCAAACCCACCAACATAGGGTCCGCGGCGGTGCTGACACTGTATGATACAGACGGCGCCACTTATATTGGCGAGGCGCGCCCTGAAAATTCAGATGGTTCTGCTTCGTTGGACTGGACTGCGCCAGCAGATGGCACGTATTTCCTTAAAATGGAACGCACCGACGGACGCATCCGCGGCACGGATACAAATTATCAGGTTGCCGTGGAGCTGAAAAGCAAGGTCCAACCAGGCACCCTGGTGTGCGGCGCGGCTGCCCTGCCTGCACTGCTGGCTGGAGGCTATGCGGTCAGCAAACAGGTCAAGAGAACCAAAAAGAAATACCATCGCGAAGCCATGGGAAGATAGAAATAAATTATTCCGACTCACAAAAGGATAGGCTGAAAACCTATCCTTTTTAATACTTAACTGATGTAAAGCACGCTTGACATTTCTGAAAAACGCCTTATAATATGTAAAGCTAGCTTTACAAAACCCGGTATAATCCTCGAAAATGCAGGAGAAGTATGAAGAATAAATTGGAAGAATTGCGTGTAAAAAATGGGTTTACTCAACAAGATCTGGCTGATCGGTTGGAAGTTTCACGCCAAACTATCATTTCTTTGGAACAAGGTCGTTACAACCCATCGATAATGTTGGCTTTCAGGGCGGCACGTTTGTTTAAGCTAAGTATTGAAGAAATTTTCATATTCGAAGAAGGAGAACCAAATGGATAATCAAAAATCATATCAATCTGCTGAATTAATTAAAGGAAGTGTAACGCTGGGAATTGGCATCCTATTATTTGTTGTTGGAGCCATTAATTTCTTCTCCGAGGTTTGGAGGCCCTATCTGCATCTCCTGGAGGGAATTGGGATATTTTTGATCGCGGTGGGCGGATGGAACCTGGTTCAATATTTCCGCTATAAAAAGAATCCCGATGCATTACGCAAAGTCCGAGTCGAAAGCATGGATGAGCGCAGGTTGTGGATCCAGTATCGTTCCGGGAATAATGCGTTCAAAGTTGGTGTGACTTTGACTTACCTGTTCTTATTGGTGGTCGGGGCTACCGAAACTAACCTTTCGATCGATCTGGTCTGGTGGGTACTGGCCGGGATCGTGGTGGCAACTACCATGACCTATGTAATTTTCCTGGCCAGGTACGAGAGGATTTACTGATTGGTAATTGATACAGGGATACCCCAATGACAAGGTTTCAAACCTTGTCACTGGGGTTAATTAAGCCATCTACTCGTATTGTAATGCTTCAACAATAACGGTATTTGCCGCCTGCCTGGCAGGGACCATGGCGGCGATTATACCGAAAACCAATCCAACCACCATGGATGCAATTATACCCATCGTTGGAAAGTAAAAATCAGTTTTAAAGCCGATAACACTGATGGCTTTTACCAGTAAATAACTGAGAAAGAGCCCCACCAGTATTCCCATAGTAGTGCCCAGTGCAGAGAGTAGAACGCTTTCAGCGAAAACCATTCGTTTTACTTGTGTCTGAGTGGCTCCCACTGCCCGCAGCATACCAATCTCACGAGTACGTTCAATGACATTAATGCTCATGGTATTTGCCATCGCAATCAAACCAGGTACTGCCAGCATAATGACCATTAGGTAGAACACACTCATTGCCATCTTGAACATACCCATTTGCTCTGTCTTGAATGAATTTGAGTCAATCAGGCTAAATGTTGGAAAATCTTTAATCACAGATTGGAGTGCTGGTGTAACTTCTTCCGCAGTAAACTCAGGTTTTCGATTGACCAACAATAACAAATCACTTTCTGAATTGAAATCTCGTGCCATATCGGATTGAGAAATATAGCCTGTAGCGATTTTTGCATTGAGGTAATCAAATCCAATCCCAACCACGGTGTAGTTTTTTACACCATGGGGAGACTTGAGTGCTAATATGTCACCGGGCTTAACCCTGTTTGTGATGGCGAACACGCCATTGACAATGATGGCTGATCCTTTTGACATGGCTTTGAAAGCTTTATCTGAGTTTCCTTCGCTAAATTCAAGGCCGGCGATTTTAGGGTAAACAAGCGGATCGACTCCGATAAGCTGCAACGTTGATCCATCCACCTGACTCGTTGCCAATCTAAGGGATGTTGCTTCTTTGACTCCATCTATTGATTTGATCCGTTCGATTAGTCCCTGGTTTGCTCCAAGGTTTCCACCACCTAAAACTAGGGATGGTGGCATGAGCAGATAATCTGTTCCAAGGCTTTTATCCAAATAACTCATGAAACCGTGTTCAATGCTGGTGATCATAGCCATCAAAGCGATACATATTGCCAGACCGATCATCATTGAAGAAGCTGTAATGGCCGCTCGGGAGGGTTGGCGGGTTAGATTTCCTTGTGCAAGCCTTCCTTCCCGTGGATAAATTGACGAGATCAGTTTACCGAAGAAAACTGCAACCGGTTTAACCAATACAGGCGCGATCAAGATTATTCCGACCAAAAAAATGACACCAGAAACGCCGGCAATTTTTACATCACCAAAAACCAGACCGAGCACTGAGAGGGTAAGTAAGATTAGACCCCAAATCGCACGCCGGTTATTCTGCCGGTATTCAACAATGGCCAGTGTTGGACGCATAGCTTCAAGAGGAGTAACCTTCATTGCAGAACGAGCTGGGAAGTAGCCGCTGACAACTGTAAAACCAACGCCGAGCAAAATTGAACCGATTAAGTTGGCGGAAGTAATTACTGGTGTTCCAATAGTTACGCGTAACAGGCCTGCAAAAATGTTTCCCACTCCTGAAAGCAAACCGAGGCAGAAAAGATAACCACACACGAGGCCCAATCCAGTGCCAATGATTCCCTGGATGAGTGATTCAACCATGATCAATCCCATGATAGTGTGTTTTGAAGCACCAATGGCTCGCAGCATGCCCAAGTCGCGGCGGCGTTCAGCCACTACTGTGCGAAATGTATTAAAGATGATGAATCCAGCCATTGCCAGGGCCATGATGCCGAAAAGCCACATCATCGATTCACCCATCAATAAAGCAGAGGATAGTTCTTCACCTGTCTGTATGGCACCACTTTTGAAATTAGGACCCAACTTAGACAATATCGATGACACGACTTTGTCACGGTTGACACCTGATTTAATCAATATATCGATGGTGTTGATCTTCTCGGGCAGGTTGAGGATGGTCTGAGCCACAGGTAAAGGGACGAAAATTTCATCCAATCCAGCAGCAGCGCTCAGTGAAAGAATGCCGACCACTTTTAGTTTTGCCACCCCCTCACTTGATGGAATGACAAAAGTATCTCCAGTTTTCAATTCCATCTTGTCGGCTAAAAGTTGTGGAATGACGGTGGCATAAGTGTCGTTCACTTCAAGAAAACGACCCTCATTCAGAGAATAATTCCGTACTTTTTGGGCCGTAGCAATATCAACACCAGTGACAGTGACGGCCGAGGCACCCGTCAGTTTATTGACTGAGCCGCCGAGAGATTCAGGCAGAACTACATTCTTGGTAAGAATACCCGTATATTGACTGATACCATTTATCTCGCTCAAATCATTTAAGGCTGATTGGTCAAATGGATTGTTTGATTCACTCGAGATAGAAATATCTACTTTACCAGCGGTGGTGACCATGTTGTAGCGAAAAGACTCCATCATGGCGGGTATCATGGCATTCAAGCCAAAGAGCAGGGTGACACCAAACACCACGGCAAGTGTGGTGAGCACCATCCGTTGTTTGCGGCCCCAAAGGTAGCGCCAGGCTAACAATAATTGGATTCTCATAGCGACTCCACTTTCTCTTTTAGTCTTTTTGCATTATCACCGTTTGAACCGTTTAAAAGCGTGTCATCCACCACTTTGCCGTCCTTTAGGAAGATGATGCGGTCAGCGTAAGCTGCGATACGTGGATCATGAGTAACCATCAAAACCGTGCGCTTCCAATCTGTGACGATCTTGCGCAGGGTGGCGGCGATCTCATCTCCGCTTCGTGAATCAAGGTTGCCGGTGGGTTCATCTGCCAGGATGATAACAGGGTCAGAAACCATGGCACGCGATATCGCTACGCGCTGCTGCTGCCCGCCAGAAAGTTCATCGGGGCGGTGTTTTCCGCGTCCATCGAGCCGGTTGCGGTTGAGCCACTCACTGGCTTTGGAGCGTGCGAGTTCGGGTTTGACGCCGTCCAGGATCAGGGGCAGAGCGGTGTTTTCGATGGCATCCAACACCGGGATCAGGTTGAAAAATTGGAAGATGAATCCCATCTTGCGCCGGCGCAGTTCAGTGAGGGAGTTGTCGCTCATCTTTGAGATGTCGCTGCCTTCAATGAAGACGCTGCCGCTGGTGGGGCGGTCCAGCCCGCCGATGAGGTGCAGCAAAGTGGATTTCCCGCAGCCGCTAGGACCCATCACGGCCACAAATTGACCTTGTTCGATGATCAGGTTTACTGCATCCAAAGCGGTAACTTTAGTTTCTCCGCTGCCATATACTTTACTTAGGTTTTTTACTTCGATCGTTGCCATTATTACTTCTCCTTATTATGATTTTCCAGAACAGATAAAAACAAAAATTATGATGATCTTTGACTCGGCGGTCTTCCGCGTGGACGCAGCTCTGCTTTAGGTGCTGGCTGCCGCTGCACTTCATCCAACCGGGATTCGATCATATCCAGCCAGCGCAGATCGGCCTCAAGGTGCATGGCGGATTTATCCATCAAAAGCATTTGGGCCAGTTGGTTTTGCGGATCAAGCGTCTGGCGTTGTTC
>DAIEPS010000118.1 GCA_027348305.1 Anaerolineaceae bacterium
CGTAAGGACAGGACACAGATCGAAGTTATTAATCCAATCTGAATAAAAAGAATCCAATAAGGTCAGGTAATCTCTTGAAATGGTGGATTCCATCTCACGGCCCCGCTTCTGGATGCGGCTCATCAAGACATCCACCGGTGCTTTGAGATAGATCAACAGCGAGGGGGCGGGCAGAGAGCGGATCACGAGGTCGAAGACCTGTTTATAGGTGATATAGTCGCGTTCATTGATATTGCCCATCGAGTGAAGCGCACGGGCAAAGATGAAAGCATCTTCATAAATGGAGCGGTCGATGATGGCTGACCTGGGATCGTTATACATGTCGAGGTGCTGCTGAGCGCGGTGCCCAAGGAAGAATACCTGGAGGTGGAATGACCATTCTTTCATATTGGCGTAAAAATCCGGAAGATACGGATTATCTGTGACCGATTCAAACGCAGTTCTCCATCCGAGCCGCTCACCGATGCGTTCGGTAAGTGAAGATTTTCCTGAACCGATGTTTCCAGCAACCAGAATCAACCGTTTTGGCATGAAATTCTCCTGTAATATGAAATGGCAACCCAATTATACGGCATAAGAATGAAACAATCTTAAAAATTTGATAGCGTATGACTTCCAAAATCCGCAGGGTTTCAATCAAATTCGGACAGAAAGGGTGTTATAATTGAAATGCGGAATTTTTGCCGCAGGTTGTTAATCGCGCTTGGTCTAATACCCTGCCGGTTCCGGAAGGGTATTTTTTTGTCTATTTACAGGAGTATTACATGGTTTCACCTTTTGAGTCATTAGGCTTGCAGCCCGAGTTCGTGCAGGCAGTAGAGAAAATGGGGTTTGTTGACCCCACCCCCATTCAGAGTTCAGCCATTCCGTTGTTGTTGGAAGGACGGGATGTTATCGGACAGGCACAGACGGGAACAGGCAAGACCGCAGCTTTTATGCTTCCTTTGCTTCAAAAACTGGAACCCTCCAATGGGAGAGTGCAGGCTTTGGTGCTTGCTCCCACCCGTGAGTTGGCAAAACAAGTGGCGGATGCAGCCTTATTATTGGCACAAAAAACCCGGGTCAAAGTGTTGGCAGTCTATGGCGGTCAATCTTATACCATCCAGACACGAGCGTTGGACCGCGGCGTGGATGTCGTAGTCGGCACCCCAGGCCGTTTATTGGACCTTATTAATCAAAAAGTACTGAAACTTCATGATGTAAAAATGCTGGTGCTTGATGAAGCCGATGAAATGCTGGCCATGGGGTTCATCGAAGATGTTGAGACCATTCTAAAAGAACTTTCTGAAGAGAAGCAAATTGCGCTTTTCAGTGCCACTCTGCCTCAAGCTATTCAAAAATTGGCTAACCGCTATCTCAAAGAACCTGCTCGAATTTCAGTCAGCCCTGAACGGTTAACTGTGGCCGATACCGAACAGCGTTATTGCCGCATTCATGAAGAAAACAAATTATCAGCTTTAACGCGCTTGTTAGAGACAGAAGATGTGATCAGTGGATTGATCTTTGCCCGCACCAAGGCTCGCGCCCAGGAACTGGCCGACCAACTTATCTTGATGGGTTTTCCCTCTGACTCACTGCACGGTGACCTGAACCAGGCCCGGCGTGAACAGGTGCTCAACAAATTCCGACAGGGCCAGATCACCCTGATGGTCGCCACGGATGTGGCTGCCCGCGGTCTGGATATCGCCGGTGTTTCACATGTGTTTAATTATGACGTGCCCGCGGATGCGGAGGATTACGTACACCGCATTGGTCGTACCGGCCGGGCTGGAAAGAAAGGCATCGCAATTACCTTTTTGACCCCCAAAGAACGCGGCAGGTTGAACCAGATCCAGGCGTATACCAAACAACCCATGGCCGAGTTTTCGCTTCCCTCCGTGGATGCTGTGAAGGCCAGACGCGAAGACCGCTTGATCAACCGCATTTCTGAACAACTATTGGCCGGGGTAACCCCTGCTGAACGTGAATTGGTTGGACGCATGAACGAACTGGGATTATCCCCCGTGGAAATCGCAGTCGCCGCGATCCGCCTTGTAAGGGCAGGAGAGGGCACCATCTCCACCAAGGAGATACCAGAACCGGCGCAGGAGAGCAAGTACAAACGTCTTGATGAACGGCGGGCTGGCAATGACAAGCAGCGCGAAAAATGGAATTCAAAAACAAGTTCCGGTTCAAGCTATGGATCAGGCTCACGCGCAGGCGCGGATAAAAAGAAACCCGCCCGCAGTGGAGGTAAAGAACCCGGTATGGTTCGTCTCTGGATGAACCTGGGCAATGCCAATGGGATCCGACCAGGCGATGTCGTCGGAGCGATTGCCAGCGAGTCCGGCATTCCCGGCAGAGCCATTGGAGAGATCGACATCCGCAGCGATCATACCTTCGTGGATGTGGCAGAGCAGCATGTCAAGATGGTCTTGAATGCCAGCGAAGGCAAGTACCGTTTGCGCGGCAAGCCGGTGATGTTGCGGTTGGCAGATTAATCAATTTACAGAAGAACTGGTGAGTGTTCACCTGGAGCGTATTTATGGCAGAAGCCACTCCCTTACGGAACGAGATCCAAATTGGCACACACGTGGCTATTATTGAGAAACAGAACCAGCCGACAGGAACCTTGACCGAAGGGGTCGTGGTTAAGCTGCTCACTAAAAGTCCCACTCATCCCCACGGCATCAAGGTGGTCTTGAGCGGAGGCAAAGTGGGCAGGGTTCAGAAAATAATCAAGTAGTAGAACAATTCGATAAATAAACACTCCATGTGACTTTACATGGAGTGTTTCTGTATTATTGGTGTTTTTATTCTCTGGTGAGGATGAAGCAGCCGACCAGGCCAACGCCGGTGTGCACAGACACCCCGGGACCAAAATCAAAGTATTCGACCACATCAGGCAGTTTCAACTGGCTTGCCAGTTTCGATTGAAGAAATTCAGCATCTTCCAGATTCATCACGTGAACATAACAGATACGCTCAACGGGTTTATCTCCCACTGCTTTAACCAGCAATTCCACCAGGCGATCCATGGCTGCCTTGCGGGTACGCACCTTTTCGAGCATTTCAAGCTTGCCATCTTTCATAGCCAAAATTGGGCGAATGTTGAGCATGTTGGCCATGCTGGCGGCCAGACTGCTCACGCGTCCACCAAGGGCGATATATTTTAATGTTGATAATGATCCATAAAGGATACATCTGGGTATGATGCTGCGGACTTTGGCAACAACCTCTTCATGACTGGCGCCGGCGTTGACCGCTTCGGCGGCAATGACAGCCATGTAACCCTGCCCCATGGTCAGGAATTCTGAATCAATAACCGTGATCTTCTTGCCAGGAAAATCTTCAACCGCAATCAAGGCTGATTCATAGGTGCGGCTGATCTTGCTGCCCACTGTGATGCAAATGATCGAATCCGCACCGGAGTCAAAGGCAGAGTGAAAAGTCTTGGAAAAAGCAGCGGGTGAAGGTGCTGCGGTGGTGGGCAGCTTGCCTATCTTGTCAATTCTTTCAAATAGTTCAGGGTTTTGAATTTCCAAAGAGTCGGCAAACGATTCTTCACCAAATTGGATGGTGATGGGAACCAGAAGAATGCCGTGTTTCTTTGCCAACTCAACCGGAAGGTTTGAATCGGTATCGGTGATGATTTGTATTTTGGGCATAAATGAATCCTTTAAGATAATTAGAAAATGGCTAGAATGATTAGGCGTATTATACACAATGGAATTAATTCTTAAATGTGACTTGAGACCTACTTATATGTATAAATTAACCCCGTAAGGGTTCAAAAGCGTCGAAAATTCGAAATCCTGCATTAATCCATCCGTATTAAAAATTTTTAATATTAACTAACCGATAATTAACTCATTGTTTACATAAATTGAAGTCTTTTTTGATTAGTATATGAGGTGCAGGGCATTGAGCCTGAATTACAGAATTGAACCTGCAAGGTGGTTTGTACAACTGAAACTCCAAACACAATTAGAAGTATGGCATTTTAAAATCCAAAAATTATCCACTTCTGACGTCATTTTCAGCAGTGGACCGTGCGGAGGCGTAAATGAGGTTTCTTGATCACATTACGATTCGGGGGAAAATTTTTATCCTGGCAGGCTGCATGATTGTGGTTGTTATAGGAATTGCCCTGGTCGAGTATTTCTTTCTACGCCAGGCTTTGGCAGGTGCCGGCACTTCACAGGCTGATATGACTGGTATGTTAAATACCACGTTATGGGTCATGATCATAGGCGGATTTGCTTCAATTGTATTGGGAATTGGGGCAGCGATCCTTATTGAACGAAATATAACCAAACCTATTAAGGTTTTCATTGGCTCATTAAACCGATTAAAAACAGGTGATCTTTCGCGTGAACTTTCAGCGGAAGTGAAACAGCGCAACAATTCGCGCAAGGATGAATTGGGGGCAATTGGCCGGGCGCTTGGCGGAACGCAAGGTTACCTTGCCTACATGGCTGATCAGATGAGCTTGATCGCCGGCGGTGACCTGACCGTGAAGGTGAATTCTTATGGCGAAAAAGATGAACTGGGACACAGCGTGATCAAGATGACCTCTGATCTGCACCAGATCATCCAACTACTGGAAAAAAATGCAGCGGAGTTGAATACTTCTTCGTTGATGTTGGCCAATGCAGCCAGCGAATCTTCTGAAGCCACGAACCAGATTGCGCGGACCATTCAGCAGGTGGCGTCAGGCATCACACAACAAACTGAATCTGTGAATAGAACCGCCTTGTCTGTTGAACAAATGTCCAGGGCGATCGACGGGGTTGCCCAGGGCGCCCAGGAACAAGCCAGCGCAACGAATAGAGCCTCCGAGATCACGAATCAGTTATCCACTGTGATCAACCAGGTTGCCGGCAACGCCGCAGCCGTGGTGCGTGAATCTGAGCAGGCTGCCACAGCAGCCGGTGAAGGATCCAAAACTGTAACAGATACATTGGACGGCATGGTCAGGATCCAGGAAAAGGTGGGCCAGTCTGCCGCCAAGGTTCAGGAGATGGGCAAACGCTCAAGTGAGATCGGCACGATCACTTCGATGATCGAGGATATCGCCTCACAGACCAACCTGCTGGCATTGAACGCTGCGATCGAAGCCGCGCGTGCCGGCGAGGCAGGTAAAGGGTTTGCGGTCGTGGCGGATGAAGTACGCAAATTGGCCGAACGCTCATCCACTTCAGCCAGAGAGATCAATGAACTGGTGAAGGGGATCCAGGAGACAGTGGATGAAGCTGTACTCGCCATGGATGAAGGCGCCCGTGAGGTAGAAATTGGGCTTGGAACCGCCGAAAAAGCCGGATTGGCGCTCACGGCAATTGACCAGGTGTCGAAACGTTTGAAGAACGAAGCTGATGCGGCGGCTACCGCTGCTGAAGAAATGGCGGCATCGGCGAATGAACTGGTGGCTGCCGTCGACTCAGTCTCGGCCGTGGTGGAGCAAAACACCGCCTCAACCGAAGAAATGGCCGCATCCTCAGGTGAGGTCACCACTTCAATAGAAAACATTGCTTCAGTCTCTGAAGAGAATTCAGCGGCGGTTGAGGAAGTCTCAGCTTCCACGGAAGAAATGGCAGCTCAAATGTCTGAAGTGAACCAATCCGCTACAGCGCTGGCGACCCTGGCAAAAGATCTGAATGATGTTGTGGGAAGGTTCAAGTTATAGTCAATGATTATTGTCAAATAGCAATCAGTGATCAGTAAATAAAAGCCGTTTTGAAGTTATTCTTCAAAACGGCTTTTTCTTTGCAAAGGTGCCACTAAACAGTAGAGAAGTATATCTACCAATGGTTTTGATGGATGCGCGAATCGAGGTCAATGGAAACCTGGCGGGCGCGGAGCGCTCCGGGGGCAGGGTAGCCGAGGGCGATCCAGCATGGGAATTCATAGTTGGCAGGGATGTTGTGCCTGGCCTTTACGATCTTGCTTTCCTCCGCTGCGGGGATGCGCACCACGCCGTAGACGCCTTCCGCGGATGCGGCGGTTAATATGTTCTCAATGCACAACCAGATGGAGGCGAAATAATTGAGAGCTGACAGATCCCTGGGTTTGAGCAGCGGAAGGTCCTGGCGGTAAAACGGCAGGATCAGGCTGCCGCAATCG
>DAIEPS010000119.1 GCA_027348305.1 Anaerolineaceae bacterium
CCGGTATCAGCATGACCATCGGATCCATTTTGATGTTGGCCACTGGCATCCTCTGGCAGGGGCTGCCGCCACTCTCTTCACAAAGCATCTGGATCATCGTGATCCTGGCAGTGATCAATACTTCGGTATGTTTCACCCTTTGGAACTACACCCAGCAAACCCTGCTGGCCACTGAAACCACGATCTTGAACAACACCATGCTGGTTTATGTGTCCATCCTGGCGTGGATCTTCCTGGGCGAGAAGCAAAGTCCGCTTGGCATCGTTGGGCTGCTGCTGGCACTGGCTGGGGCCATGCTGGTGCAGATCCAATTGAAGAAGCAACCCAAATTGCAGTGACCTGACATGCTATAATTATTTTCATCCGAAAGTTATTATAGGTGCACGGGAGGGTTCCAAAATATGAGTGATCAATCCGCCACAATACCGCAGGTACGGCCTGCTAAAACCACGAACCCTTTGCCCGGTGTTTTTTCGCCTCCCTCTATTAACAAAGTCGAAGACACGGGTCTTGCAATACTATGGCTGCAGGATCTGGCGTTGAAGATCATCTATTTTCAAGGTTATCTCACCGGATTGAAAATTGCTGAAGCGCTGGCTTTACCCTTTGCCGGAATTGTTGACCAGATCCTTGAAGGTCTGAAACGTGACAAAATGATCGAAGTGCGCTCCTCTCAAATGGGGTTGGGAGAGAGCGCTTATTTGTATGCCATTACAGGGGCAGGAATTATCCGTGCACGAGAAGCGTTGGACCGCTGCCAGTATGCCGGGCCGGCCCCCGTGCCCCTCGATGTGTATAACGATGCCATCCGCCACCAGAGCCGTGCGCGGGTTCAAGTGAATAACAAGAATATGCGCCAGGTGCTGGGTGATCTGACCTTTGGCGAAAGCACTTTTCAAAAACTCGGACCTGCCGTCAATTCGGGCACTTCCATCTTCATCTACGGCGCACCAGGAAACGGCAAGACCAGTGTTGCACGCGCCATCGGCAACTTGATCCTTTCGCAGACCATGTATATTCCATATTCTCTTTTCTGCGACGGACAGGTGATCACCTTATTTGATTCGACCAATCATAAACTTGCCCCTGAAGATGATTCAACATCCCAAAACAACAGGGGTGGGGTGCGCAAAGACGCCCGCTGGGTAAAGATCTGCCGTCCTTTCATTATGGTTGGCGGCGAATTGACCCTGGCCGGTCTTGACCTCGTTTTTAACGATACGTTGAAATATTACGAAGCGCCGATCCAGGTTAAGGCGAATGGCGGCATTCTGCTGATCGACGACTTTGGACGTCAGCAGGTACGTCCACGTGACCTGTTGAACCGCTGGATCGTGCCGCTGGAAAACCGGATCGACTACATGTCGCTGCACACAGGCAGGAAAATTGAAGTGCCTTTTGATGTGTTGGTGATGTTCTCGACCAACCTTCCGCCGCGTGACCTGGTGGACGAGGCTTTTCTGCGCCGGCTGCGGCACAAAATTGAGATCGTTGATCCCAGTTATGAAGAATATCGTGATATTTTCAAGAAAGTCGCCACGATCAAAGGGATCAATTATTCTGATGAAGCGCTGGCCTACCTGCTTCAGGAATGGTATATCAAGCCGTCTCGAAAACTGCGGGCCTCGCATCCGCGAGACTTATGCGATCAGATCCTGGATATTGCCCATTATTTGGCAGTCGAACCGGTCATGTCAAAAGAAATGATTGACAAGGCGGCTGAATCTTATTTCGTCGAGTTGTGACATGTTTAAAAACTATACCAACACAGTAATTTTTGCCCATCGGGGAGCCTGCGCGCTCGCCCCGGAAAATACGATCTCTTCCTTTGAGCTGGCTGTGACGCATCAGACGGACGCCGTTGAACTGGATGCCAAACTGTCCAAAGATGGTGTGGTCATGGTGATCCATGATCCCACGCTGGAGCGTACCACCAACGGCACCGGGAAGGTCAACGAGCACACCCTGGCTGAATTGAAAGCCCTGGATGCAGGGTCAAAATTCAATGCCAAATATGCCGGAGAAAAGATCCCCACTCTTGAA
The DNA here is from genome assembly GCA_027348305.1 of Anaerolineaceae bacterium. Classification (GTDB taxonomy): domain Bacteria; phylum Chloroflexota; class Anaerolineae; order Anaerolineales; family Anaerolineaceae; genus UBA6107. Next base: position 2,044 of record DAIEPS010000119.1, read on the forward strand.
GAGGTATTTGAGGCAGTGGGCAAGAAGGTGCTGGTCAATGTTGAATTGACCAACTACAGTTCACCCAAAGATGACCTGATCGCCAAAGTTGCCGAGGTCGTGAAACGGCAAAAGATGCAAGACCGCGTGTTGTTTTCTTCCTTCATCCCTAAAAACTTGAAGATGATGAAAGAACTGCTGCCAGACACACCTGTGGCGCTGCTTTGCCTGGAGGGGCTAGGTGGGATGTTTTCAAGAAGCATCTTCCTGACCCACGTGTCTCCATCCATCATTCATCCGTATCTTACTGACGTGGATCCGATGTATGTGCGCATGGAACACCGCCGCCATCGCAGGGTGCATGTGTGGACGGTCAATGCGGAACAGGATATCAAGCACATGCTGGCAATGCGTGTAGACGGCATTTTTACCGACGACCCGCAAAAAGCCAGAAAGCTAATGGCAAAATCTTAGTGTTTGGATCATCAAATAAACTTTTATAAACTAAAAGATCGAGAGCCAATATCATTTCGGTCAGGAATAATGCTTAATGCGTAAAGTAATCAGGTTGATCGTAGTCCTTTTGCTGGTGCTTGGTTTTGTGATCCCACAAAGCATCTCTAAAGCTGCGCCACAGGCACAAGAGCTGGACGCGCGGGTAAAAGCATCTGAAACACTAGCGAAAATGAGCCCTGCTGAAAAAGTAGGACAACTATTCCTGGTTACTTTTAATGGAACCGCTACCGATCAAACCAGTAATATTTATAAACTCATCACCCAGCAGCATATCGGGGGAGTGGTGCTGCGTGCGGACAACGATAATTTTGTCGGCCCCGACGGCACGATCGCGGCTGCACATACCATGATCGAAGCCTTGCAGCAGGTGAACTGGGATTATACCCAGTTGGGCAGCCAGTTCCCGGCAGTGGCAGATGCCAAACCAATAAATTATATTCCGCTGCTGATCGGCATATCGCAGGAAGGCGATCTGGCGCCCTACGATCAAATGATCAACGGCATGACCGCCCTGCCCGATGAACTTGCCATAGGCGCCACCTGGAAGCCCGAGAATGCTCAAACTGTGGGGACTATCCTCGGCGAAGAGCTCAGCGCCCTGGGGGTAAACCTGCTTTTCGGTCCGTCACTGGATGTTCTGGATGTGGTCAAAAATGACACCAGCGAAGACCTGGGGGTGCGCACCTTTGGCGGAGATCCCTACTGGGTGGCTGAAATGGGGCAGGCTTATATCAAGGGCGTGCACGAAGGCAGCAACAATAAAATTGCCGTGATCGCGACGCATTTTCCGGGCAGCGGCGGATCTGACCGGCTGCCTGAAGATGAAGTGGCCACCGTCCGAAAATCGTTGGAACAACTGAAACAAATCGAACTGGCACCATTTTTTGCAGTGACCGGGCAAAATGTCGATCCATCAGAGATCACTGATGGATTGCTGCTTTCACACATCCGCTACCAGGGATTTCAGGGCAACATCAGGGCGACCACCCGGCCGGTTTCTTTTGATTCCACAGCGCTTGGTCAGATCATGAGCCTCAATGAATTCTCAACCTGGCAGAAAAACGGCGGCATCATCGTCAGTGATGATTTGGGAAGTGCGGCTGTGCGTAAATTCTTTGACCCGATGAATTCGGGTTTTGATGCCCGCCAGGTGATCAAAAGTGCTTTGCTGGCCGGCAATGACTTGCTCTATACCGGCAATGTGCTGGCAACGGGTGACGCGGACACTTACTCGACCATCGTCAGGACCCATGATTTTTTTGTGCAGAAATACACTGAAGATTCTGCTTTTCAACAACGGGTGGATGAAGCCGTTTTAAGAATATTGACGCTGAAATATGAACTGTATCCAAATTTCAAAATTGCAGATACACTCACTTCCTCAGCCAAACTGGATACAGTTGGAACATCAGAGGGAAAAGTTTTTGAGATCGCCAGGCAATCGATCACATTGATCAGCCCCGATCTCTCCGACATGGATAGCGTTTTACCTGAACCTCCTCAAAGCAGCGAGAGGGTGGTGTTCATCTCTGATAAGATCACCCAGCAGCAGTGCAGCACCTGCACGGACCAGAGCATCTCACTGGCTGAAAATTTTCGAGACGCGGTCGAAAAACTTTACGGCCCCAATTCAGGCGAGCAAGTTGAAGCTTATCGATTATCCGCATATAGTTTTGAAAATTTGCAGCAATTGCTAGATAACAAGAACGCACCTGAAAATATGAAAAGCGATATTCAATCCGCAAACTGGCTGGTGATCTCATTCACTGATTTTAGAAAGAGTTCTTCTGCTTCAACCATTTTCCATCGCTTTTTCTCTGAACAGCCCGATCTGACCAGGAACAAGAAGATCATCGGGTTTGCCTTCAATGCCCCTTATTATTTGGATGCGACGGATATTTCGAAATTTACGGCTTACTATGCCGTTTACAGCAAGATCCCGGTGTATGTGGATGTGGCTGCCAGGATCCTATTTCAAGAAATAGTGCCCTCAGGTATTCTGCCAGTCTCAATGACCGGCATTGGCTACGATCTGATCACGGCCACCACGCCGGATCCGGATCAGATCATCCCATTAATGGTCGAGAAACCGGGCGAGGAATTAGGCAGCACTGAAACGCCTTCGAGTTCAACTGAGGCACCGCCCACTTATAAAGTGGGAGATACCATCCCGCTGCGGACCGGGGTGATCGTTGATCATAATGGCAACCCTGTGCCTGATGGGACAATCGTTCGATTCTTGATCGATACGAAATCCACCAGCGGATCGATCGAACAGATCGAGACACAGACCACGAATGGTATTGCCCGAACCACTTACCGCATCCAGAACACGGGTATCTTCAACCTGCGCGTCACGGCTGATCCGGCGCAGATCTCCGGAATCCTGAACCTTGAGATCACCGATGCAGGCGGTCAGATCACTTCATTTGAACCGACTCTTGCGCCGACAGGCATGACGACGGCCACGGCATCGGTGGATCCTCTGGTCACCCCCGAGATCATAAAATTGACCAACCATGAAAAGGGCATGCTGTCAGCAGGTGATTGGTTCTTTTCAACGATCATCATCTTTTCTATTGCGGTAATTTTATATTGGTGGGGCTGGCGAAAACAAAAATTCTCCTGGAATCCGCGCATCCCCTTTGCGTCAATTCTGGGCGGGTACGTGGTGTATTTCTATTTCGTGATCGGATTGCCTGGGGCTGCAAACGGGATCAAGAACACCGGCAGTGGATTGATCCTGCTGGGTGTGGTTGTAGGCTGCCTGATCGGCGGGGGGATCGGATATCTCTGGTACGGTTTGGAACGCAGCAAGAAGGTCTAAAAAGATGGTCTGAGCAAAGTCAACACGAGCGCCAGCAGCGCCATGCCAATGGTTCCCAACAAGGTAGCAATTTCTGATCTGTTTTGAAAGATCCGTGGTTTGGTTTGTGCACGAATCCCGGATGGGATGGTTACCGGCCGGCTGCCGATCAACGCATCTCTAAACTCATCCACAGAACTTGGTCGATCATCAGGATGTAAACTCATCGCCCAGAAGATGGCCTTTTCAGTGCGTACTGAAACGCTGGGGTTTTGCGGTCGGATCGAAGTCAGTACAGCAGGGTTGATAAAGCGCTGCCGGGCATCCGCGGGGGCTTTGCCTGTCAGCAGGTGATAAAGCGTAGCGCCAAAAGCATAAATATCGCTGCGCACATCCGTGTGACCGATATCACCGCCGTACTGCTCAAGGGGGGTATAAAGGGCGGTTCCCTGTCCCTGGAGAATCGTAATGGTCACTTCACCAGGTGCAAGCACTTTGACCAAACCAAAGTCCACCAGTTTGACGATACCGTTGGGGGTTAATTTAAGATTGCTTGGTTTGATATCGCGATGAACGATGGGTGGTTGCTGATTATGAAGATAGGACAGCGCACTGGCAAGCTGGCGAGTCCAATCCAGGACATCGTGTTCGGAGAGAAATTTTTTCTCACGACGGGCATTGAGCATCAT